>NZ_JBMPOQ010000005.1:0-276433 GCF_049340505.1 Undibacterium sp. Dicai25W
TGTGTCGCCGACGCCGTCTAGGCGTATTGATTCCATCTTCCATCATGTACAAGTGTCCACTTAATAAGTGGACACGATCATCTACGCTTACGCTCTTAACTTCAAGATGACTTCACCGGGTGCTTACAATTAAAGCGCCGCAGTATGTTGTTGATGGCAGCAGCGGGGGCTATTTCCTATATATCTTTTTCTCAAAAAATATTTGGAACGAATTTTTTGTTCAATGGCTATTCACGTGATTTTTCATTTTCATTTTCATATCCGGGTGTCTGGACGCATGGAAGCAAGATGGCAAAAGCTGTCGACGGTGGATATGTCATTAGTGTTGATGGGGGAAGCTCATCGAATATTGTTAAGATAAATGCGCTTGGTAAGCAAGAATGGGTAAGAATGTTGATCGGTAGCGATGATGGTTCTTCTTTTAAAGGTAAAGGGGTGACTATCGACGGAAACCAAGGATATCTTTTGATTGGGAATACGGACTCACACGATTTGCTGGGTAGAGAGTGGAGCGAAGCCGAAGCCAAGCGAACAAGACTAATGTATCAGTTCACACCAAAGATGGCACTCATATCGAAAATAAACTTGCGTGGTGAGGTCGTTTGGCAAAAAATTTATGGAGATAAGGAAACCAATTATGTTAGTTCTGCACAGCATGTGATTCCGGTAATTAACGGCGGATTTATTGTGTTTGGCGTAAGAACAATTAGACTTCCGGATGCCGTTTTAGGGGGGCGTGCTAAAACAATTCAAACCCCATGGATTTTTAAAATCGACACAAATGGGGAAGTTCAAAGTGAATTTTCGATCCTTGAAGTTAATGATATTTCTGTGAAGAGTCCATCAGGGGAGGATATTTTTTCTAAGCCAGTGATTGATTCGCATGGAAATATTTTTGTTGTCGTTGAGACTGAAGAGATAAAACATATTTTAGATGAAAATGGCATTGATAAGTTGGATGCTGGTTTCCTTGGAGGTGTGCGCAATTATCTTCTTTTGAAATTAGATCAAACCGGGAAAGAGCTACGTCGATATCAATTAAACACGGATACTTTAGGTATTCCCGTAATAGTTTCGGCTGAGGCTGGTATAGAAATGTTCCGTTTGAATGATGAGGATACATCGTCAGATAAACTCCCCGGATTTGTTCATTTTCGTTTTGACTCTGAACTTAAACTTATTTCCTCAAAATTTATTGCTGAAGAAAAATTCCGCGTGGAAGCTGCAACACGTTCTGGAGAAAATAGTTTTCATTTATTTGGCATTGAGTATAACCCAGGAAGCGATAGTGGGCATGCCACATTGGCGTATTTGAATAAGGATGGAGTCTTGGAGTACAAAAAAAGGTTTGGAGGAGATTACTGGCCAAACGATATTGCTGCAGGCAATAAAGACAATGAAGTGCTTGTGTTTTATAACACCGACTCATCAGATGTCACGAAGGTAGAGAAATTTACCTTAAAGATATAAAACGAGTTCCGTAAAGTAGTGAATGAACCAGTTACGACGATTCAAATTGATTGACTGTTTTATAGAACCCTGACCTGTAGTGGTTGCGACCTGACCGTCTCCAATAGGCACAACTACTACAAGTGAGCCAATCACCGCGAACAATCAACGCCAGTTCACCACCATTAACCGGACAATTGATATACGGGCACATCTCAACTTACTTAGTTTAAATTTGCAACTCTATTTTGCAAAAAAAAGCTCTTGCTTATTTGTGCGAGAGCTTTTTTATTCAACAAACTACACTGTCTTAGCAAGTGAAAAGTTTAACCCACCCATTTGCGCGCATTACGGAAAACGCGCATCCACGGTGAGTCTTCTGCCCAGTCATCTGGATGCCATGAATGGATAGCAGAGCGGAATACGCGTTCCGCGTGCGGCATCATGACAGTAAAGCGACCATCTGCATTGGTGACCGAAGTAATGCCTTGCGGAGAACCGTTCGGGTTGTATGGATACGCCTCTGTTGCTTGTCCATGATGATCGACAAAACGCATTGCGGCTTGCACTTTGGTGATATCGCCAGTGGTAGAGAAGTCAGCAAAGCCTTCACCGTGTGCAACGGCGATTGGTGTCTGTGTACCCGCCATGCCTTCAAACAAAATGGAATTTGATTCGAGCACTTCTACCATGGAAAAACGGGCTTCAAATTGTTCCGATTTATTGCGGGTAAATTTAGGCCACGCTTCTGCGCCAGGAATAATCGACTTCAAGTTACTCATCATCTGACATCCGTTACAGATGCCCAGACCAAAAGTATCGTCGCGATGGAAGAAGCCTGAGAATTGTTCAGACATCATGCTGTTAAACAAGATGGTTTTGGCCCAACCTTCACCTGCACCTAATACGTCGCCGTAAGAGAAACCACCGACTGCGATTAAACCTTTAAAGTCCGCTAATTTGACACGTCCGGCAATCAAATCGCTCATATGGACGTCAACAGATTCGAATCCTGATTTATGCATTACATAGGCAGTCTCAATGTGGGAATTGACGCCCTGCTCACGCAAAATAGCTACCTTTGGACGAACACCTTTTGCGATAAATGGTGCAGCAATATCCGCTTGCATATCAAAGCTGATCTTTGGCTGCATACCTGGATCTTGCACGTCCAGAATGCGGGCATACTCTGCATCTGCACAAGCGGGGTTGTCACGCATACGTGCGATCTGCCAACTGGTTTTACTCCAGATTTGATGCAATGAAGACCGTGCCTCAGCAAAAATTTCTTTAGCGTCGCGCATAAAGCCTATGCTGTCGCCCTGGTGTGCTTTGCCGATGATGTGGCTGCAAGCACCTAAGTTATGTGCACGCAATACATCCATGACTTCGGAACGTTGTTCAGTACGAACCTGAATCACAGCTCCGAGCTCCTCATTGAACAATGCGCGCAAGGTCAGATCGTTACGACGTTCTGCAACCTGCCCTGCCCAATTTTTAGCGTCACCCTGATCGGCTGCGTGTTCCGCTTCCATCGTCAGAATATCGAGATTAATCGACAAGCCTGCGCGGCCAGCAAATGCCATTTCACACAGCGTCGCAAACAAGCCACCATCCGAACGATCATGATACGCCAGGACTTTATTGTCACGATTTAATTGTTGAATCGCTGCGAAGAAGGCTTTCAAGTCTTCTGCGCTATCCACATCAGGTGCTTGATCACCAATTGCTTGCATTACTTGCGTAAAGCAAGATGCACCGAGACGGTTTTTACCGCGGCCAAGATCAATCAGAATCAGGCTCGTATCGCCTTGATCGAGACGAATTTGCGGCGTCAGTGTTTTGCGAACATCGTACACAGGAGCAAAACCAGAAATGATCAACGATACCGGTGACATGACCGATTTATTCTGATCATCTTCTTTCCATGTAGTACGCATGGATAAAGAGTCTTTACCGACTGGAATACTAATACCCAGCGCCGGGCACAATTCCATACCAACTGCTTTCACTGTATCAAACAGTGCTGCATCTTGCCCTGGTTGACCACATGCAGCCATCCAGTTAGCTGAGAGTTTGATATCTGAAATTTCTTTGATCGGTGCTGCTGCGATGTTGGTAATTGCCTCACCCACTGCCATACGGCCAGATGCTGGGGCATCAATAACGGCCAACGGAGTGCGCTCACCCATGGACATTGCTTCACCCAGATAGCCTTCAAAACTCATGGTAGTGACCGCGCAATCAGCAACAGGCACCTGCCATGGACCAACCATCTGATCACGCACGGTGGTTGCGCCAACGCTACGATCACCAATCGTAATCAAGAAAGACTTATCGGCAACAGTTGGTAAGCTCAGAATGCGATGCGCAGCGTCACGCAAATCGATGCCTGTCAAATCCAAAGGCGCAAATGTTTTTTGAACGCGCTCAACGATACGATGCATCTTAGGTGGTTTGCCCAACAATACATTCATTGGCATATCAACCGGAGAATTGTTATGTTCAGGGTCGATCACCTTCAATTGACGCTCTTCGGTGGCGGTACCAACGACGGCAAACGGGCAACGTTCACGCTCACAGAAACTGCGGAATAATTCCAGACTTTCAGGGGCGATTGCCATGACGTAGCGTTCTTGAGATTCGTTACTCCAAATCTCTTTTGGAGCCATGCCGCTTTCTTCGAGATGGATTTTACGTAAATCAAAAATCGCGCCACGCTTGGCATCATTCGTAATTTCAGGAAATGCATTCGACAAGCCACCAGCACCGACGTCATGAATCGACAAAATCGGATTATCGTCGCCCATTTGCCAACAGGAGTTGATCACTTCTTGTGCGCGACGTTCCATCTCCGGATTTCCGCGTTGCACGGAATCAAAATCAAGATCTGCAGTGTTAGTGCCTGTTGCCATCGATGAGGCAGCGCTACCACCCATACCAATACGCATGCCTGGACCACCAAGTTGTATCAACAGACTACCGACTGGCAAATCATTTTTGAGTGTGTGCTTGGCAGAGATATTTCCAATACCACCTGCAATCATAATCGGCTTGTGATAGCCGTAGACGGTACCAGCAACGTTTTGTTCATAGGTACGGAAATAACCGCCCAGGTTTGGACGACCAAATTCGTTATTAAATGCCGCGCCACCTAATGGGCCATCGACCATGATTTGCAAAGCAGATGCGATGCGATCTGGCTTGCCGTAAACTGCAGCAGACTTTTCGCCGGTATTGCAATCGCTGGCATTTTCCCAAGCTTGTACATGACCAGGAATTTGCAAATTGGAGACCGTAAAACCGCACAAGCCGGCTTTTGGCTTCGCACCACGACCAGTGGCACCTTCATCACGAATTTCGCCACCAGCACCAGTGGAAGCACCAGGGAATGGGGAGATCGCGGTCGGGTGATTATGCGTTTCCACCTTCATCAAAATGTGGGTCAGTTCTTCAGATGCCTGATAAACACTGCCCTGCTCACCATTCTTTGGATAAAAACGTTGAACCGTCGCGCCTTCGATAATCGATGAGTTGTCGCTATATGCTACCACCGTCCCTTGAGGGTGTAATTCGTGGGTATTTTTGATCATCTTGAACAAAGACTTGTCTTGAGTGACGCCGTCTATGGTCCAGTCTGCATTGAAAATTTTATGGCGGCAATGTTCGCTATTCGCCTGTGCGAACATCATTAACTCGACGTCAGTAGGATTACGCTTTACCGTCTTAAAAGCATCAACCAGATAGTCGATTTCATCGTCCGACAACGCAAGCCCCAGCGTTGTATTGGCTTCGAGTAATGCTTGTTTGCCACCAACCAGAATATCGACAAATGCCAATGGCTTAGCTTCCAACGTACTGAACAATGCCTGTGCTTCATTGGTATGCGACAAGACCATTTCTGTCATGCGATCATGCAACAATGCAGCTATCACATCACGGTTCGCTTGCTTGATCTCTTTCGTGCCGCCAAAAAAGCCAGTTTTCATTTGTACAAAATAACTGACGCCACGCTCAATCCTGCGAATCTGAGGCATGCCGCAGTTGAGGGCAATTTCAGTCGCTTTACTAGCCCACGGAGAAATCGTACCGAGACGCGGGATCACGACAAAAGTCTCACCCTCCTCGGTTCCGCTGAATGATTCGCCGTACACCAGCAGCGCTTTCAGGCGATCAATTTCAGTTTCTTGAAGCGCAGAGCTGACATCAACAAAATGTTGATATCTTGCAGTGACACCAACAATATTGGCATCAACTTCTTGCAGACGGTTAAGAAGATTGGAAGTACGAAAAGCAGACAGGGCGTTAGAGCCTGACAATATCAACATGGCGTGAGAGGTATTGGGCAATAGCGCGAGACAGTTTCTCTCTAACTATCGCAGGTTGGACGAGAAAACCGTGATTATACCTTGATGCCAAGGCGCACTCCAGAACAGCGCGAATTAAATCAGCACAAATTGCTGACTTAATTTGAAAAAATGGAAGTGTTTCCGATTTGTGCGATCAATTTGAACTGTTTGGAATAATTTTTTTGCTTGAATTCATCCAAATCTTGCTTCACAACAAGCAAAGATACCGTTCCAGTCGTGATCACTTTCATGAATTCAGCATCATCAATGACAATGTTATTTTTATGTAATTTATTTCCCCAAAACAAATCACTGCTATGACTCTCAACGATTTTAACTGGCTTTTTTAAATAAAATGGAACCGAGGATTGCTGTTCAAATACATGGAATAAATAAACCTCAGACGCAGCATTATTTTTCTGCAAAAAGCTAATCGTCGAACGCGCTGAATTAACATCATCCAATGCAGTCAACGTTTCCAACAATATTGGCAAGCTCAACACCGGCAATAACAGATAAGCAAACACCCCTATCCTTATCACGCTAAACGCCACTACCATACTAACCAGAACAGCGATGAGTAATCCGATCAAGCTATACAAAACAAAATTTGATGCGTCAATGCCACCAATTAACAACCCGTTCATACTGTCGTGGCTTGCAGTGAGCAACCACCAAATTGCGAACGAACAGAATGTAATCAAAACAATCCCGGGCAACAACATCCTCCAGCTTGCTGTTTTTATTTTACTTTCGACCATAAACGCCAATTGCATAGCAGCCACGGGCATGACCGCAACCAAATAGTAATTTGCTTTAGCACTAGAACTAGAAAAGAACAGCACGGGCATCAACCATGCCATAAAAAGAAACAAATGTAGCTTCTTATCCTGTAGCACTTGTCCCTTAGCAAAGAATAAACTTGGCAAAAGTAACGACCAAGGAAATAAAAATATCAACACCCGTGGAATGTAGTACCACCATGCCCCTGCATAATAGTCGTGTGGTTCGCGCTTTCCGAGAAAACGCAATATGTGTTCATTGATAAAATAAAACCAGGCAAAAATCGGCTCCGTCATCATGGCGGCGATATGCCATGGTGCGGAAATAACAAAAAATACCAACAATCCGCGCCAGTTAAACCACAGACCCAGACGCTGAAAGAAATCACCGATCGAGCTTGAACTTATCAAGATGTAAGACCCAATGATCGCTGAAAACAATATCAGCGACACAAATCCCTTGGCTAGCAACGCAAATGCCAGCAACGCCATCGTGCGGTAAAGTAAAGACTGTTGCCTGCTTTCGAGATAGAGATAAGCATGCATCACTGCACCGGTTAAAAACACGGTCAGCAACATGTCAAACATCAGCGTTCTCGCCATTGCGGTCACACCCAAAGCGGACACGAAAACGATTGCTGCAAATTTACCGGCAGTTTCGCGGTTCACTTGTCTCGCAAACCATAAAATGAGTCCAACACATCCAAGACACGACAAAGCTGGCACCAATCTGACAACCCACTCCGCCTCACCAAACATTCCAAAAAACATGGCGGTCAACCAGTACAACAAGGGTGGTTTTTCCATGTAGGAAAGTCCGTTCAGATGCGGGATGACCCACTGTGCCCAGTCTCCGGAATGCAGCATTTCTCGCGAAATTTCGGCGTATAAGCCTTCATTATTATCGAGCACAGCATATCCACCCAATCTAAATCCTACGAAATAGATAGCCACTACCCACACCAACCAACGTGGCATATCAGGAAATAGAGGTGTTTTCTGTACTTGCATTCAATAACAATTCAACAAAATGACCACAACAAATAGGACTTACGCAAAATTTTCCTCAATGGGCTTGTCAGTCGCGCGGTACAAATTGTACAACAACGAACCATCATTCCGTTGAGTTGCTTTTTGGGTAAGTCCAAACAAAAATGGCAAGCGCTCACGCTTGCCATATTCAAGCATTACAAACAATCACGCAGCCGATGCAACGTTTTTGGCCCAAACTAGTGATGCCAAATGCGCAGCATTCACGTCCTCAGCCGATATTTTGACTGATTCAGCCAAAGACCCAACCAAAGTGCTATTTAACTCACTTGCCTCAGCCAATGCCAGATAAGGGCCATAAATACCGCCCCTTGAAATCAACGCATCAGTAACAACATCCGGCAGTTGAATAGAAGACAAAACTTCTTGCATTGGCAAACCAAGCAAGCGATCTAATAGCGAAAACATACCGGCCACGAATAAATTTTCAGCCTCAGCCTTTGACATCTTCATTTGCCCGAGCACTTCAGCGAAGCGACCACGGACGATTGCAGTTTCTAACAAAACAGGCGAATACCCACTGCTACTCGCAGTTGCCAGTAATACCGTTAACCATCGGTACAAAGGACTATATCCCAGCATTTGTACTGCATGTTTTAAAGACTGCACTTCAGTTCGCAAACCGAATCCTGCAGAGTTAATGTAGCGTAGTAATTTATATGCCAAAGTCGGATCTCTCTTAACCACCAACTCTAGCTGCTGAACATCCGCATTTTTTCTGACCATCTCCATCAATTGCAAAATAGTCGTCTGTGACGAGTTCAGCGCCTTAGGTGCAGAACTCGGACGTGGTGTCAAATGCAACTTACCGACAAAACTATCCAATCCTAAAGCGGAACACGCGTCGAAATCCTGCCAGGTTGCTACGTTGCGAGCGACCATTTTTACTGCTGACTGCTTTAGGCTAGCATAAACCTTCGCTTGTGATGCAAAGTTGGATGCGTTTAGCTTTACTTCAATATGCGAAACGTAGGCAAAAAACGAGCGCTCCAGCGTTGTAATTTCAGCCCCGCGTAAGCAAATTCCAAAGCCCAGCGTGCGTAGTTTTTTTACCGCCTCCAGAGTCGCTTCATTTGCAAAATACTTCTTATGCAAAATAAGCACCGTGTTTTTAGGAGGAAATAAACTCAAGCCTTCAGCTTGCAACAGCTCAGGTGCAGCCTCTAGAAAAAGCAGACTATCACCTAATAAAAAACCTTTATCGTCATCGTTGAGGTGACCAGCAACGAACTCAAGCAAATGATTGAGGTTTTCTAAGCTAGTTTCGGCGTTCGGATCTTTTTGTAGCCATGAAAACTGAAAACCAATTACTCGCTGCTTGGGATCAAGTAAAGGTTCGCGTAAAATAAAATTATCTTCAATCATGTCGACTTTGCTATTAATATAATTTGTCGAAAACAAAAATTTTAAAAACCCAAACTATCCAAAAGGTCGTCCACTTGACTTTGATTGGCGACAACGTCAGCTTTCCCTTCAGGATTAATCTGCGGCCCATTTAACAATCCATCTGCCACTTCTTTCTTCTTGTCACCTGGAGAATAATCGATGAGCAATTGCACGAGCTGCTGCTCAAGATTCTGAGCCAACACGGTTACTTTCTTGATGACTTGTCCGGTAAGATCCTGAAAATCTTGCGCCATCATGATTTCCATCAAATGGGCTTTGGTTTCAGCACTATTATTACTTACCAACGTCAAATACTGGATCATCTCATGCGTCAGTTCCTGATATTGCTCAGGAGTTGCAGGCTGCAAAGCAAATGCTTGTAAAGACGAGTTAATTTTTTTTGCACCAACATCCAATTCTTCTTGCAAAGGAATCGCGATGTCTGTCGCATTTAATACGCGTTGAGCAGCTTGCTCCGACATGCGAGCTACGTAGTCAAGCCTGTCTCGCGCATCAGGAATATCTTCTGCTGCCCGCTCTAACAACTTATCCAGACCCAAACCGCGCAAGCTGTCATGCAATAGCCGCGTCATGTGCCCGACTCTTGACAGGAGATCTTCTTGCTGAGTATTTTGATTTAAATTTTGACCCATATTGACCCCAGTACTTTGCATTTCTGCTTATGCAGGCTTACCCAGCTTTTCAAAAATTTTCGAAAGCTTCTCATCCAAAGTCGCAGCCGTAAAAGGCTTAACGACATAGCCATTAGCACCTGCCTGAGCCGCAGCAATAATGTTTTCTTTTTTCGCTTCGGCCGTTACCATTAATACTGGCAATTTTGACAAAGCTGGATCAGCACGAATATGCTGAAGCATAGTCAACCCATCCATATTTGGCATATTCCAGTCGGAGATAACGAAATCGAAGTCGCCATTTTTTAATTTGGCGAGCCCCATCGCGCCATCTTCTGCTTCATCGACATTGGAATAACCCAATTCTTTCAGCAAATTTCTCACGATGCGGCGCATGGTAGAAAAGTCATCTACAACTAAAAATTTCAGATTTTGATCGGCCATGAATCACTCCACTATTTCTTTAATTACAGTTATTAGTATTATCGGTCAAATTAAGTTTAAAAGGTGTTGAAATTGCAGTTAAGCATGATTTCTTATCGATTAAACCCTTAAAGCACGGCTTCCTTGCGTTGCAAGATAATGTAACACTTTTGCAGGCAAGTCATTCAAAGAAGCAACTTCATGTGTTGCGCCAGCCGCTATTGCTTCCCGAGGCATCCCAAATACAACACAACTAGCCTCATCTTGCGCAAAATTATATGCACCGGCGTTTTTCATCTCAAGCATGCCTGCAGCACCATCTTTACCCATACCTGTCAATATAACACCGACCGCGTTCTTACCGGCAAAACTTGCTGCTGACCGGAACAATACATCGACCGAAGGTTTGTGACGATTAACCGGTTCACCGGTATCAAGTTGGGTAACATAGTTTGCACCACTACGTCCTAGCAATAAATGTGAGTGTCCAGGTGCGATATAAGCATGCCCGGGCAACACACGCTCCCCCCCTGTTGCCTCAGATACCGAAATCTTACACAAGCCATCAAGTCGCTTAGCAAAAGACCGTGTAAAACCTTCTGGCATATGTTGTGTAATGAGAATACCAGGACAATCTGAAGGCATTTGAACCAGAAAACTCTTAATAGCCTCAGTACCACCTGTTGACGCTCCAATAATGATGAGTTTCTCACTACTGGTCAAAGGATTTCTTACCATCGGCAAGGAATCCTGCGTAGACTTTTGTTGACCTGCAACGCTCATCGTTCGCGGACGGATTCTTGCCTTGGACGCAATCCTGATTTTGTCCGCGATAAGTTCTGCGTATTCCAGCATTCCGCTCTGAATCGACAACTTAGGCTTTGTAACAAAATCCACCGCACCCAATTCCAAAGCACGCATCGTTATCTCTGAACCGCGCTCTGTCAGCGAAGAAACCATAATCACGGGCATAGGACGCAAACGCATCAAGCGCTCGAGAAAGTCCAGCCCGTCCATTTTTGGCATTTCAACGTCCAACGTCAACACATCAGGGTTGGTTTGCTTAATCAATTCACGAGCCACCAGTGGATCTGGTGCAACACCAACGACTTCCATATCTGGTTGACTACCAATGATTTCAGTCATGACACTTCTAATCAGCGCTGAATCATCAACAATTAAAACTTTAATCTTCATTGTAAAACCCCGTATTCACGAGCCTGCTGTTAGGAACAATGGCGTTTGGATCAAAACAGATCCACCTCGCCACCAACCGACGTCGACTTCAGCCTACTTGCATAATCCTGTTCGCGACGTTTCAGCGTATCGTTGTGTTCAACTTTCAGCTTTTTAACAAGCACTTTGCCTGTTTTTGGAAAAAAATAGACTTTTCTCGGATAAATGTCGTTCAGATCTTCAGCAATAACACGCATCCGCTCCGCCTTCAAATAATCGAGCACGAATTTGGCATTTCGCTCCCCGACATTGATCGCTGTAAATCCGCGTAAAACGTTTCCACCACCAAAAACCTTTGCTTCCATATTCTCACGTTTTGCTCCAGCCTTGAGCAACTCATTAATCAAGACCTCCATCGCATAGGTGCCGTATCGCATCGAAGCCGATACAGGATTATCAGCATCACCACCCGTATCGGGAAGCATAAAATGATTCATACCACCAACACCCGAGACGCGATCACGAATGCACGCTGACACACAGGAGCCCAACACTGTGACAATCAGCATATCCTTATTTGTGAAATAAAACTCACCTGGTAAAATTTTTGCTGCATCACAGTCAAATGTTCGATCGTAATAGACATTCGTCGCGAAGTGCTCTTCACTCAATTGACTCATAGGCCACCTTTGTGCGCATGATTTGCGACACCCTTTCCATGGGCAGAATGCAAGCTGGCAAGTTCGTACACAGTTTTGCCTCTCAACTTAAAGTCATCTGACACATAAAGAAAATTCTCTGAATGTCCCGCAAATAACAAACCATCTGGCTTCATCAAAGGAACAAATCTCTTCAAAATTGCTCCTTGAGTCGGCTTGTCAAAATAAATCATTACGTTGCGGCAAAAAATTGCATCAAATGGCCCCTTCAAAGCCCAGCTATTTTCTAATAAATTTAGCTGTTTGAAAGTAATCATATCTCTTAATTCTTGCCTGACACGAACCAAGCCTTCTTGAGCGCCTTTACCTTTAAGAAAAAACTTTTTTACACGATCAGCAGATAATTTTTCTATTCTGTCTATATTGTAGACACCTCTTGCAGCCGTATTTAAAACGTTGGTATCGATATCGGTCGCAATAATTTGAGCTGGTGGGCGCAAGCTTCCAAAAGCTTCACAGAGCGTCATCGCAATCGAATAAGGTTCTTCACCGGTAGAACTTGCCGAACACCAAATTTGCAAGGACTCCCTCTTATTCTTGGCATGTTCGGCCAAAATAGGGAAATGATGTTCCTCGCGAAAAAATGATGTTAAGTTGGTCGTCAATGCATTCGTAAAAGCTTCCCACTCGTCACTTTCATGCTCTCTTTCCAGCGTGTTCAAATAATCTGAAAACGAATTAATACCAGTCGCTCTCAAACGCCTGGCGAGGCGACTGTACACCATCTCTTGTTTGCTGTCGGCGAGAGAAATTCCAGCTCGTTTATAAATAAGATCTCTGACACGATCAAAGTCACGCGCATGAAACTCAAATTCTTTAGACCCTTCAGACTTTTCTTTCGCCGCCATTTTTTTCCTTATTCTCAATTCCAGACAAGAGCAAATCTCACTACTCTTCTATCGATTAAACCCAACAATAAACAAGGAAATCAGAACTCTTCCCAGGCATCACCGTCACCCGCTGGAGCCGACTCAGCTTTTGGCTTTGATGCTTTTGCACTAGAAAGATTTGAACTGATCGCCTTCGCTTTTATTTTTGGACTCTGACTAACGGTAGTCTTTTTAACTGGAGCAAAAGATGTTTTAACTTGGGACGTCGCATTCACTTTGAAAACGCTGACCGCCTGACCCAGCGCGATTGCTTGCTCTTCCATACTTTCAGCCGCTGCTGCTGCCTGCTC
Source organism: Undibacterium sp. Dicai25W (assembly GCF_049340505.1). Lineage (NCBI taxonomy): Bacteria > Pseudomonadati > Pseudomonadota > Betaproteobacteria > Burkholderiales > Oxalobacteraceae > Undibacterium > Undibacterium sp. Dicai25W. Next base: position 13,147 of record NZ_JBMPOQ010000005.1, read on the forward strand.
AACCAAAGCGGCATTTTGCTGGGTCATCTCATCCATTTGCGTAATGGCAAGGTTAACTTGCTCAATACCTGCGCTTTGCTCCTGACTTGCAGCAGTAATTTCACTCATAATGTCGGCAACATGTTGGACGCTAGTGACGATTTCATTCATGGTTTTACCAGCCTCATCAACCAATTTACTACCTTGGTCAACTTTGTCAACAGAGTCACCTATCAGGGACTTAATTTCCTTCGCTGCACTGGCGCTTCGCTGCGCAAGGTTACGCACTTCGGCAGCGACCACAGCAAATCCACGTCCCTGCTCTCCGGCTCTCGCGGCCTCTACTGCGGCGTTTAAGGCCAAAATATTAGTTTGAAATGCGATCCCGTCGATAACACCTATAATGTCAACAATCTTGCGAGAACTTTCTTTGATTGATCCCATGGTACTGACAACTTGCCCAACTACCGCCCCCCCTTTGACTGCTACACTTGATGCTGAAACGACGAGTTGATTTGCTTGACGTGCATTATCTGCATTTTGACGTACCGTGCTAGTCAGCTCTTCCATAGAACTTGCCGTCTCTTCCAAAGAACTAGCTTGAGATTCAGTTCGGCTAGACAAGTCGGCGTTTCCAGAGGCGATTTCCTGAGACGCCACAGTAATTGTTTCAGTCCCATTACGAACCTGACCAACAGTAGAAGCCAAACTGTCATTCATGTTTTTCAACGCAGCTAGCAAAAGCGCGACTTCATCACTACCTTCTACCGTGACCTGGCTACGTAAATCCCCGCTTGCTACTGTCTCTGCTAATTCCAACGCTTCGGTCAATGGCTTAGTAATACTATTCGTCAATATCCAGGCAAAAAACGCACCCAATCCCAAGGCGCATAGCAAGATCAAATATAAACTATACGTGAGCCTTGCCCCCGTCTTGGCCGACGATTCAAAAACATCTTTCGAAGTAGCATCTTGCAACTCAACTAGCTTATTAATTCCTGCAATTGACTTACTACTTAACGGTTCAAGAACTGTCGTAATGATCTTGACGGCTCCTTCGCCATTAAACGCCAATGCTTGCCCAACCGCATCTTTGAACGGTTGCTCACTTTGCTTATCGAGCTTTTCCACATCACTCAAGATATTTTTTTCTTCATTACTCAAACCGAGGAGAGAAATTTTTTCTTTTGCCTCCTGGTAAATTTTTCGCTGACCTTTTACTTTTCCCTCTTCTTTTTGCATCTCTCCGACATCGGACTGAATACCGATATTGCGCATAGCGATACCAGCTTCATACAGGGAGTTTTTCATTGAATTTGCTAATGCTTGCTTTTGACTCGCCAGACTGAGGTGCTCAGTCATTTCTGTTCGATTAGAGGAACTCATTGCATTAACGAAAAGCATTACTACAACAATTCCACCTAAGATAAGTGCAAAACCGATTCCTAATCGTGCACCAATTTTTAAATTGCGCAAATTCATACACTTATCTCCAAAAAAGTTATTACTTCAGCCAACCAAAGAAAAGTTCAATGGCTACTGGACTAAACTGAATGGTCAACCAAGCCCATTTCTGGACTCGACATCAATTTGTCGATATCAACCAAAATCAACATCCTGTCTTCCAACGTCCCCAACCCAATCAAAAATTCAGTGTTAAATGTTGTCCCCATTTCCGGCGCAGGACGAACCTGGTCCGGCATTAACGTCGTCACGTCAGACACGCTATCGACCACCATCCCTACGATACGGCCCTCGATATTGAGAATAATGACCACCGTAAACTGATCGTATGTCGGGCTTCCCAAATTAAACTTAATGCGCATATCAACTACCGGTACGATAATCCCACGCAAATTGATGACGCCTTTAAGAAATTCTGGAGCATTGGCAATACGCGTTACCGCCTCGTAACCGCGAATTTCCTGCACTTTCAAAATATGAATACCATACTCCTCATTACCTAAAGTAAATGCGAGAAATTCATGCCCGGCAATATCTGCTTCTGCGTGTCCGCCGTGTGAATTTTGGTCATTAATAGATTGTGCACCTTGCGTCATTTCTTGTCCTTCATATAAATAAGTTGCTGTTTCGGTATCATTTAACTGATCTCAGGAGTGCCGACACATCTAGAATGAAAGCAACACCACCATCACCTAAGATAGTAGCCCCAGATATACCCGGGATTTTCTTGTAATTGGATTCAATGTTTTTAACAACTACTTGTTGCTGACCAACCAGATCATCAACAAACAGCGCCGCTTTTTTACCATCGACCTCAACAATCACAACGATACCTTCTGATGGGTCTAAAAATTTCGGCTCCAAGTCAAATTTTTGGTAGAGCGGAACGAGCGGCAAGTATTCATCCCTGACTTTAATTACTTTGCCTTTACCATTAACTTCTTTGACATCCTCTTTCGCAGGCTGTAAGGATTCAACAACAAAACCTAACGGCAAGATATAAATCTCTTCACCAAGCTTAATCGACATACCATCAAGAATCGCCAACGTCAAAGGAAGAGAAATGATAATCGTGGTGCCATAACCTTTTGCGGACCGTATATCTACCACGCCGCCCATCGCAGTAATATTACGTTTAACCACATCCATACCGACACCACGACCAGAAACGTCAGTAACAATTTCAGCCGTGGAAAATCCTGGAGCAAAAATGAGTTGCCACACTTCGGGATCGGACATCGAATCAGGAGCGGTTAAACCATTCTGACGCGCTTTAGCTAAGATTTTTTCGCGATGCAGACCACCGCCATCGTCACTGACTTCAATTACGATGTTTCCGCCTTGATGAACAGCAGACAAAGAAAGACGACCAGTTTCACTCTTACCGACTTCTTTCCGTGCAGCAGGCATTTCGATACCATGATCGATACTATTTCTTACCAAATGAGTAAGCGGATCAACAATGCGCTCGATTAAGCCCTTATCCAACTCTGTCGAGGCACCATAAGTAACGAATTCAACTTTTTTGCCGAGTTTTGTTGCCAGATCTCTGACCATGCGTGGGAAACGAGAGAATACATAGTCCATTGGCATCATACGAATCGACATGACTGCTTCTTGCAAATCACGCGTATTACGCGTGAGGTGCGCGACGCTATTGAGCAGTCGCTCATTAGCAATCGGATCCAGATCCTGGGTGCGTTGCTCTAGCATCGCCTGGGTTATTACCAACTCACCAATCAGATTAATCAGTTGATCTACCTTCTCGATCCCAACCCGGATCGTAGAAGACTCTTGAGAAGTATGGCTTTTTTCATTTTCTTTTTTTACAGCGACTTTCTTCTCAATATTTGCAAGCGGATTGACGATATTAGAAACTGAAGAACTTGAATTATCCGGCGCATTGTTCGTTTCGGATTGACCTTCAAGAGGCGGGAACATCGATTCAAGGGGCTCGAAAAAGCCATAACCCAAATCTTCTTCAGATTGCGCATCCTGCTTTTGAGCACTTTGTTCTGGCAATGCCTCTTCGGTGATCGAAAGGCAATCCGGATCTAAAATAAACGAGCAAATGGAGATAATGTCATCTTTACCTTCATTGGTTCGCAAGTGAAGGACGACCTTGTCAGCATGAGCATCGCCGCGTAAGATCATGCCAAGTAAACCCAACTCAGCCATCAAAGCACTGGCATCACCTTCGCTCACATTTGGTAGTTCGATTTTATAAGCAGATTTATAAACAATGGAGCCATGATCAACGACTTCGACTGGCGGAGGCGGAGGCGGAGTAAACGATGGAACGTCCTGCGACAGCGACTGCAATAACATCCTGACATCCGCGACCGCATCTTGATCAACCGGCGTCCCTAAGCGATGACCGTCCAATTGCATCTTAAGAATATCTTTGGCGATCAAAAAAGCGTCAACGTGATCACCCGTTAACGCCATTTCACCTTTTCTGATTTTATCCAGCAACGACTCTAAGACATGCGTGACTTCCGTCATGTCATTCAAGCCGAATGTCGACGCGCCACCTTTGATTGAATGCGCCGCACGAAAAATAGCATTCAGATCCTCTGGATCAGGAGCGGAAATATCGACCGCAAGCAACAATTTTTCCTTCTCTGCCAGAAGCTCATCCGCCTCATCAAAGAAGACTTGGAAAAACTGACTCATGTCAATCGTCATTATTAAACTCCGAGATTTACATTGGCACGACAAAAATGCAAAGCGACATTACTTAGCCGATTACTTTTTTTACTACTTCTGTTAATTTTTGAGGATCAAAAGGCTTAACCAACCAACCATTCGCTCCCGCAGCACGCCCCTTTGCCTTCATGTCATCACTGGACTCAGTTGTCAGCATCAGAATTGGCACCCGTTGGTATGTTGCCAGACCTCTTAAAGACTTAATCAAAGTAAGACCATCCATGCGTGGCATGTTTTGATCAGTCAAAACTAAATCAACGACTTGGTTACGTGCCTTTTCAAGCCCATCTTGCCCGTCTACAGCTTCAATGACTTGATATCCCGCAGCTTTCAGACTAAAAGCGACCATCTGTCTCAAAGAGCCAGAATCGTCAACTGCTAAAATTGTCTTGGCCATAATTACTCCGTTTTACCAATTAAAGGCAAAATGCCTTGAGGGTTTTTTCAAACTAAAATAATTCAATATCACCACTATCCAGATGCTTTTGGTGAACCGCTTTTCTCAACAAATCTTTCAGATCCGCACTCTGTTTTTCCAAACGCAACGTCGTCTCTTTCAACAAATGGGCAATATCATCACTTTCTGTATCAGTAGCAATATCATCCCCAACAACACCGAGAGCAGTCAACACTTCACGCAACCCCTCACAACGCTGCATCGTACGTGAAATAAGTTGACTAGTAAGATCCTGGAATTGCAAGCAAGTTACTGCTGAATTGATATGTTGCGCTATTTCCTGTTGAATAGTTTTTAAGCGATCAATGCTATCTTCAGAAATAGATCCGGCATCAATAATCATGGAAATTTCATCCTGCTCTTTCAACACAGCAGAATGCAAAGCTAGGAAACTGACTCCGAGTTTTTCTATTGCCTCACCAAGCAACAATGCGGTTTGCGCAAGATCTGTCTCCACTTCTGACAAATGGGCGCTTCCATGGTCTGACACGCCAGACAGCAATTCTTTAACGTGGGAGCCCAACATTTTCTTTTTGGACATCTTCAGCATCCTATCCGCATAATCTAAGCCAATGAAATAATTTCAAGCACTACTTTTCCCGACTGACAGAAACTTCCGTGCTCGAATCTGCCTGGCTAGTTACTTCAACTGATCCACCATCCTGTGATGCAGATTCTTCGGCTTTTTTATTCATAACAATAATGCTGATGCGACGATTAATCGGATTTAAGGCATCATCTTTATCAAACAACACAGAAGATGATAAGCCGACTACACGCAATACTTTAGACTCATCCATACCGCCGTAAATTAACTCACGTCGTGATGCATTTGCTCGATCCGCTGACAACTCCCAATTACTATATCCTTTTTCACCCATACCATAAGGGGCAGCATCGGTGTGTCCAGACAAGCTAATTCTATTCGGAACTTCGTTTAGCGCCTTACCAATTTCGTGTAAGATTTCCTTTGTATAAGGTTGCAATTCCGCTTTAGCGGAGGCAAACATCGGACGATTCAGCTCGTCGACCATCTGTATCCGCAAACCTTCAGTTGTTATATCGAGCAAGAGCTGTTTTTTATATTGTTTAAGGGTAGGGTTTGATTCAATCACTGCCTCAATCCGCGCTTTCAAGCCCTTCAATCTTTCGGCATCTGCTTTTGCTAAAGCTGCCTCTGCTGCTTGCAGGTTATACGATTTCTTTTGCGCTTCAATGTCGCCTTTGCGATTTTGCCCTTCGCGTAAGCTGAGATCCTTACCACCACCTTTAATCACGCTTGAACTATCACCACTACCATCGCCACCAGCCATAGCCACTTTTAAAGGTGTCTGAAAATACTCAGCGATACCCTGCAAATTTCCCTTTGCTGTCGAACCAAGCAACCACATCAACAAGAAAAATGCCATCATCGCCGTCACAAAATCTGCGTATGCGATTTTCCACGCACCGCCATGATGACCACCAGCCACTTTTTTAATGCGTTTAACAATGATGGGGCGTAATTCTTCGTTTGCCATAATTAACCTTCTCCAGTCATATTATTTTGACTTGGACTGCTTAATATGCTCTTCAAGCTCACTAAACGTCGGACGTTCAGTTGAATACAGAACCTTGCGACCAAACTCAACCGCCAAGGCAGGCGCATAGCCATTCAAACTTGCCAGCAAAGTCACTTTGATACATTGAAAAGTTTTAGAAGATTCATCCATTTGCTGCTCCATCAGCCCAGCCAAAGGACCAACGAAACCATACGCCAGCAAAATACCCAAAAACGTACCAACCAAGGCATGCGCAATCAATATCCCCAGTTCAGCAGGTGGAATACCCACTGACTCCATCGTATGCACCACCCCCATCACAGCAGCAACAATACCAAATGCCGGAAGACCATCACCTAACTTTGCGATGAAATGAGCAGGAACAGCAGCCTCGTGGTGATGAGTTTCCAACTCATTATCCATCAAATTCTCGATCTGAAACGCGTCCATATTGCCCGATACCATCAACCGCAAATAATCACCAATAAATTCCATCATATGATGATCATGTACGATCGCAGGGTACTTACTAAACAACGGACTTTCTTCTGGCTTCTCGATATCACCTTCAATTGACATTAAACCTTCTTTGCGCACCTTCGTCAGGACGTCAAACAACATAGTCATCAATTCCATGTATAAAGCTTTGGTGTATTTGGACCCTTTAAAAACACCTGGCACAGCCTTCAAAGTTGCTTTGAGACTTTTGGCATTATTTCCTACCAGGGAAGCACCAACAGCCGCGCCCCCAATCATTAACAACTCCAATGGCTGAAACAAGACTGCCAAATGGCCACCGGCCATTGCGAAGCCGCCAAACACCGAACCCATAACGACAATATAGCCAACGATGACTAACACGGAACTTACTCCTTGAAGGAAAATCTACGCTTAAATAACTTTCTCCTATCATAGCAGTCCAATCCATAGGAGGCACTTGAAATGCAACAAATAAGAGTTAAAAAAGGTTGATTCAGAGAATTAAATACCCCATTGCTACATTAAATTTTCCAAACGTACAATACAGGTGCATTTTCCGCCGTTTGTATCTCGGTAAAGGCCGGAACATCAGGAACACAAAATTCGTAGCTTAAAAAAAGTGTGCCAGGCGACATCTCATTTTGCACCTTCACCCATATTTCTGACATGACAACCGGCGATAAATAAGAGAAAACAACATTAAACTTTGAAAAATCAAGGTCTTCGTATTTCCCCAGAGAAAATTTCAAATTTTTAATGCCATAAAATTTCCCAAGTGCAACACTTATTAACCATGGAAACATTGCAATCTCCACACCAGCGACAGACCATTGGGGGCGCGCCTTTGACAAGTCAAAAAGTAGGCCACCAAAACCACTACCAACATCTAAAAATTTGACATCTTGCTCGTCAGGAAGCAACTCAAGGATGGCAGCCGGCAAAGTAGCTTCTGATGGATAATAAGGTACGCGAGTACGAAAAGTTGAACCGAAAATCAGAAACAAAACAAAAAACAACAACAAGCTGATTATCGGTGGAAGCCGTATATACAGTGCAAAAACAACTGCAACAGGAAAAAAGAATTCGATGACGCGCCACCACCAATCCATCCCACAGACGTAGGCAAGGCTTAAGGATGCAGTGGATTGCAACGCAAGAAGTACAAAGAATGGAATTAAGTAGCCAAACAAGTGTTTACTTGCAATGGCAAGTGTGACGCATACGGCAAGTGATGCAACTTGAATGAGAAGTGCGCGTACAGCCGGAGAATGTATTTTTTTAATCTCCGGAGGAACATGGCTTTCGCGACTGTTGGATGACGCTAATTCCAAGACCCCTCCCAAAGATTATTAAGCCACCATCTCCAAAGAAGAATCGGCGTCTTTAGCCTTTTTAGTCTTGCCCGCTCTCGAAGGGACATGACAAAGACCACACTTATAATGATCGTGCAAATCAAGAGAATGCGCAACAAAATGCCCGCCACATTCACAACATTTTGCAAATGTTAGCATTTTTCCCTCAAAAAATCTCACCAGAGTCCACGCACGCGTCAATGAAAGTACCGCATCATCAGCAGAAGCACAACCAACTTGCTCGAGGTACAGACGATATGCCTTGACGATTGCTTCAACACCAAACACCTCGGCATGCTCATTGAGGTATTTGTAAATATTCATAAACAAAGAAGAGTGAATATTTGGCTGCCAGGTGACAAACCAATCCGTAGAAAAAGGCAACATCCCTTTTGGTGGAGAAACGCCCTTCAACTCTTTATAAATCTTGAGCAAACGTTCACGAGACAGAGATGTTTCTGACTCAAGCAGCTGCAATCTCGCGCCAAGATTGACCAGATCTACAGCCAATTGAATTTCATGCGCCTCAGTCACTACACTTTTAATAGCCATCACAGCCTCCATCCAAAAGAATATCGAAACAACTCAATGAATTTCTTCAATTGGTTGTCCAGCCATCAGGATTGCCGCATGTGAATGCGCGAGTGCACGTTCTTTGTTGTAGTTGGTCAGCATACAAAGAATTGAACTATCTTCAAACCGGAAGCGGGCCAGCATCATATTTGAACCAGCCAATTTCAAGATTTGTGAATTATTCAAACCTTCGATCAAGTCCGCGATTTCTTTTCCGATGCCGAGGCGGAAGATAGCAGTAGCTTTATCAGCACGTATCATTTGCTGCGCCAGCATTAAGTAGCTCAGGTTTGCGTCGCGAATTTCAGCCATCATATCGTTCTGTGTCATGTTCCCACCCTCCGTTCCATTTTTCAAAGGCCATATTCCGTTGCCAGTGAGACAGATTGTGAGCGCACGCAAAAACGCCGTGTATAGGCAATACACGGGATTTAATTCCAGAAAAACAGGCATAATCTCGTAGGAAAAAATCCTACAAGAAATAATTGATAACGAGCATAAAAAATATGCTGTTTATATTGAATTTTATTTTTTCCACTATATCGGAAAAATTCCCAACAAAATCAAACACTTAAATGTAAAAAACCAAATTAGCGTTTTCTCTTAATATCATTAACGGCAAAAAAAACAGGAACTTTAGGGGTTTTTTTAAAAAAATTTAAAAATATTTTTCTTACTTTTATTAACGGCGGCGATCAGAAAAACTTTAATTTTTTTTTGATTTTTTTTTACTACCAACATGTAATTATGCAAAATCGCAACAGCTATCCGCTCGCCGAAAAGAAAATCCCCCTCATTTGAGGGGGATTTAATAGCCAAAAAAACAAGAATACAGCAATTTACTGAGCCGGTGTACGCCAGATACATGATTGACGTAACTGCTTATCCAGCCCGGACAAGAGATTTTCATGCTCCGTTAGCTCAACCTCATCTGCAGGCCTGACCAATACATCACCCACAGGAAGATCAATCACTTGCGACTCCTGAACAACAGGCGCAACTTCCTCTTCCAGATCAATGGCAAAGCTATTTTGCCCACGTGACATTGCCAAGAAAACATCCGCCAACAGCTCAGCATCCAATAAAGCACCGTGCAGCTTGCGGTGAGCATTAGAAATTTCATAACGATCACACAAAGCGTCCAACGAATTTCGCTTACCTGGATGCAATTCTTTTGCCTGCACCAAGGTATCAATAACAGTTTCGACATAATCGCCGAACAAACCAAGACCCAAGCGGGAAAATTCTGCATTTAAGAACGAAAGATCGAACGGTGCATTATGGATAACAACCTCAGCACCCTGAATGTATTCGCAAAACTCTTTTGATATCTCACCAAATTTAGGCTTATCACTCAGGAACTCGGCGGTCAAACCGTGGACGGCGAGCGCCCCCTCCTCCGACTCCCGTTCTGGATTGATGTATTGATGAAAGTTATTGCCAGTTAATTTACGATCTATCAACTCGACGCAGCCAATTTCAATAATACGGTTGCCATCCCGGACATTTAAACCCGTTGTTTCCGTATCTAAAACGATTTGTCTCAGAATTTTTTTCATTTACTTACCTTATTATTTCATGCCGCAAACAAATAGCGATAGTGATTCAGGCTAATCAGCAACCCAGTCAAGCACTAAATGAGTTCCCACTTGAGTATTGACAGATTCCGAACAGTATTGCGACTGCATTCCAACCCCTGCGGCATATACAAGCTCACTACCAATAGATACAAAAGGCAATTGTTGGCGCACCCAAAATGGGATACGCAGCGCTTGATAATGACTCTTCATATCGCGGGTAGATCTATTTTCTGCCAATTTCAAACGCTCCCCCCCGCGCCGCAAATGCAAGCAAAGCGCTTGCTGCTGCAACCAATCGGGGCTCAATCCGCGACTTCCACGCCTGAAATGCAACGTCCCATGAAAATCAGGAAATGGCATCGAGGATTCTCCATTCCAGGTAAACGCAACACTCAATGCGCCGTCAACTGCTTCACGCGCACGATCTGCTGCGTATATTTTTTCCTGATAACGATGAATTGCCAGTTTCTCATGATAAATCGTTATTCGGGCATCGCCTTTGGCCTCAAATAGCTGCTTGCAAATCTCATTCAGGCGTGAAGTAGATGGCATACGCACATCAAACTTAGAAAGCCACAAACGAAATAGATTATTAATCCGTTCGGCGTTTAATGCGCGCATGCGTTGGAGGTCAAGATCCAGCATCTGCCCCGACGAACAATGCGCGAGGTCTTGCCCTGCCAAAGCCTCCGCCAAATTTTGCGCCGATTGCATATGCTTTGCAGTACGTGACATGCGACCGGCAAATCCTGGCGAAATCTGCTCAAGAACAGGCATCACCTGAAGCCTTAACGCATTTCGAAGATAACGCCCGTCCTCATTCGACTCATCCTGGATGTAAGAGATTTGATTTTCGCGCGCGAAATGTTCGAGCTCCACCCGAGAAACATCAAGCAAAGGTCGCATCATCATCACCGATGGCGTGCCAAATAAACCGGGTGCAAAATTAAAACGATTCATACCAGAGAGCCCAGCCACACCTGATCCGCGCAACATCTGCATCAACAAGGTTTCCGCTTGGTCATCCTGATGATGAGCTGACAACAAGATCTCTGTTTTCGATGCAACGCTCATTCTACCAAGCGCAAGATAACGACCTTTTCTGGCGCTTCCCTCAATACCATCGCCTTCATTGTTAGTGACAACAATTTTCTCGAAGGCAAGAGAGATACCCAATTTCTGGCAGTTTAATTCGCAATGTACAAGCCAATCGTCCGCATTCGGACTGAGTCCATGATGTACATGGAACGCGCTAAGGGGAATACCGCGCAAACGACAATATTCAGCAGTCAGGGATAATAAAACAGATGAGTCTAAGCCGCCGCTATAAGCAACAGCCAGACCACATTCAGAAGGGACTTTTCCTGATTCCAAAAAAATCGAATTTAAGGTCTCAGAAAAGTGATGCATCAGTGCACCACTTAAACTACTTGCGGTCATTCGGATAACTTATTCTGATACCTTAGTTTCCTTAAATTTGCCATAGCTCATTAATTTCTCATGACGTGCCGCTAACAAATCTTTGGTTTTTACGCCTTGGAACTGGCGCAGTGTATCGGCAAGTGCACGCTTGACCAGTGCACACATCTGCTTAGGATCGCGATGCGCGCCACCCAGCGGTTCATTAATAATTTTATCGATCAGACCCATAGCCTTCAGTCTGTGCGCTGTCAAACCCAAGGCTTCCGCAGCGTCTGCTGCGCGATCAGAGGTTTTCCATAAAATGGAAGCACATCCCTCAGGAGAAATCACTGAATATGTCGCATATTGCAACATCAACACCGCATCGCCTACAGCCAATGCTAAGGCACCACCAGAACCACCTTCACCAATGATGGTCGCTATCAAAGGTACCTTGAGTTCAGCCATGACATATAGATTATGACCAATCGCTTCAGATTGTCCGCGCTCTTCGGCATCGATACCTGGCCAGGCACCAGTCGTATCAACAAACGTAAATACGGGGATATCAAATTTCTCAGCCAATTTCATCAGGCGCATCGCCTTGCGATAACCTTCTGGTTTTGGCATGCCAAAGTTACGCAATGCGCGTTCCTTGGTGTCACGGCCTTTTTGGTGACCAATGACCATACAGGCCTGACCGTTAAAACGAGCCAATCCGCCGACAATTGACAAATCATCCGCAAAACTACGATCACCATGGAGCTCATGAAAATCAGTAAAAATCTGATTAATGTAGTCCATAGTGTATGGACGTTGAGGATGACGCGAAATCTGCGACACCTGCCATGGAGTCAACTTTGCATAGATATCTTTAGTCAACATCTGACTCTTTTTAGATAATCTATCAATTTCTTCAGAGATATCTACCGCGGAATCATCTTGAACAAATCGCAACTCTTCAATTTTTGATTCTAGTTCAGCAATAGATTGCTCAAAACTCAGGAATGTCGTTTTAGTCATCGTGCCCCCTTAAATCCACACGAGTTAAAAAAAGCTTTATTAGGCAAATTTAAGGCAAAAGCCAATAAAAGGAGTTAGCGTGCGCCATAACTTCTCATTAATCCGCAGACCAATAAGAGTAGTTGAGACCTCAGATTGCTCTGTCAGATTTGCCAATATTTATATTTCCAATATCGCTCCCCGTCAGAAACGGAGAATTACAAGAAAATATTTGAACGGAGCAGATTAAATATCAAAAACAACCATTCTGTCCAGCTTCACATGCTCGAAAAATTTATCAGACGAGAATTGCGCCCTACTCCGCTTATTTTCCGTCAATTTGGGTGGCCGCAAAACCGTGAGCTCTTAACCTCAGGATAATTTAAGCACCACATTGAGAGCAAATTAGGTGAACTCCAAGCCCCCAAAAGAGCTAATTGGGAAATAATTTTGGCTTTTTTCCCAAAAAACACATGATAGTGTGCCCCAGTAGCATGTTTCTATGATCAAAAGCCCATTGTGCCGCACTTATTTGATAAGATGGCACTTTATTATAGTTTCAGTATAACATTACCGCCTTCATGTTCAGTCAACCTCTGATAAATCTAAGCCAGAACACCATGCGCCAAACCATTAGAAGTATCTTTGTTATTTCCAATCTATCTCTAGCGCTTATCGCGACCTCATCCTTCGCAGATGAAGCAAGCGATATAGGAAAACTGCTTCGCGCCGGACAAACAACTGAAGCTTTGCAAAAAGTCGATAATGCGCTGACTACTAAGCCCAAAGACGCGCAATTGCGCTTTTTGAAGGGGCTCATTCTTACTGAGCAAAACAAATCAGCAGAAGCAATTACTGTTTTTTCTAAACTGACTGACGACTATCCTGAATTACCAGAGCCATATAATAACCTGGCGGTTTTATACGCTGCTTCGGGACAATACGATAAAGCGCGTGCTTCGCTGGAAATGGCGATCCGCACTAATCCTACATATGGGACTGCGCACGAAAATCTGGGTGACGTCTATGCCAAGCTGGCGAGTCAGGCCTATGACAAGGCATTGCAATTAGATTCAGGCAACGCCACTGCCAAACTAAAACTGACTATGGTAAGAAATCTGGTCGGCAACTCAGGTGGCGTCAACCCAAAAATTAACCCGGCCCCAGCCACCCTGATTGCTCAGGCTTCCCCCGCGAAAGCTCCGGCTGCAACACCTGCCGCCCCCGCCAAAGCTGAAGCTCCAAGCAAACCAGAGGCCAGCCCAGCCAAAGCTGATCCAGTCAGTACAAAATCCAAACCAGCTCCTGCAGTTGACAAAGACGACGATGAAGTCATCAAAACGGTAGAGAATTGGGCAAAGGCGTGGAGCAATAAAGATACCAACGCTTATTTGACGCACTACGCAAAAGATTTCCAGACCCCAAAAGGCGAATCACGTAAGTCCTGGGCTGAAGAACGCCGCAATCGCATTGAAGGTAAAGGTCGTATCAACGTAAAGCTCGAGAGCATTAAAGTCAGCGTTGATGACAATGAAGCCACCGTTAAATTTCGCCAGATTTACACATCCGACCAGTTGACAGCAAATAGCCGCAAGACTTTGGTCATGGTCAAGCAAGATGGCAAGTGGCAAATCAAGCAGGAGCGCGCGGGTAGCTGATGTTTTTCTCTGCGTTTAAACATACTTCGACCAAATTACTGGCTGCGAAGAAGCATAGCTGCGCCTTTACCTTACTTTCGTGCCTGGCAACGCTGTTGCCAGCATCGATGGTTGAGGCTAAGACACATGCAAGCAAAGCGTCCGCATCTGAAATGAGCTCCGACTCACCCAATCCGGATACGTTACTGATCGAGGTTTACCAAAATCTTTCCAATAACAAATTACAAGCGGCGCAGGAAAAGGTAGATCAATTGATTGAAGCCTATCCGCATTTTCAATTAGCTCATCTGATTCGGGGTGATTTACTGATGATGCACGCACGGCCAGTTACCAGCTTCGGTGCCGGGGCAAATGCGCAGGCGGACAAGCTCAAGGAAATGCGCGATGAAGCTGCAATGCGCATCAAATCCTATCGCGAACGCCCAAATCCGGCATTGATTCCGAAAATGGTTCTGCAACTCCGAGACGATCAAAAGCAAGTACTGGTAGTCGACGCCAATAAGTCCCGACTATATCTCTATGAAAATGTTGGTGGTCAACCTAAACTCTTGAGCGACCACTACATAAGTCACGGCCGATTCGGGATCAACAAATTCAAAGAAGGTGATCAAAAAACGCCTTTAGGCGTCTATTACATTACCAGTCGACTCTCCGGTGGAAAATTGCCTGATTTTTATGGCCCTGGCGCACTTCCCCTGAATTATCCCAATGAATGGGACAAAATTAATGGACGCAGTGGCTCCGGCATCTGGTTACATGGGATGCCCTCAGCCAATTTCAGCCGTCCACCGCTTGCTTCAGATGGCTGCGTCGTGTTAACGAACCCTGATTTCTTAAAAATCTCTGCCTTGGTTGATATAGGCAAAACACCTGTCATCATCAGTGATCAGGTAGAGTTTGAAAATCAGGCAAAATGGCTTGCAGATCGCCAGTTTGCTGCAAAGTTACTCGATGACTGGCGACTGGATATAGAAAGCAAAAATGCTAATCGCATCTTTGCCAATTACTCCCGCAACTTTAAATCTCTCCAAGGAGAAGATTTAAATGCCTGGTTTTCAAAACAAAGGCAAAATTGGGAAGCCTGGACAAATCCCGTCATACAATTGAAGAATGTCACGCATTTCCGTTATCCTGGGAAAGATGAAATTATCGTCAGCACTTTCACTCAGGAAACTCAATCCGGCAAAACCAAAACGAGCGTCCGTAAACGCCAGTATTGGCTCAAAGAGTCAAACAAATGGCGAATTGTTTATGAAACAACCGTCTAAATACAGGAGTTAAAGTGAAATCAGCAACTACAAAATTAGTTGGACTGCTACTCAGTGCTATGCTGAGCCTGAGTGCCACACAGACATTCGCTGACGAATTGCCTAAAGTATCAATCAAAACCAATCTAGGCGAAATCGTGGTAGAGCTCTACCCTGAGGCTGCACCAAAAACCGTTGATAACTTCATTAAATATGTCAAAGCGGGTCAATACAAAGGCACGATTTTTCACCGCGTAATTGATAACTTCATGATTCAGGGCGGTGGCTACGATAAAAATATGAAAGAAAAACCAACTGGCAAGCCGATCGCCTCCGAGGCAGCGCTGGCTTTGGAAAAAGGGGTGAAGAACGATCTGGGTACCATTGCAATGGCGCGTACAGAAGATCCGAATTCGGCAACAGCCCAATTTTTCATCAATGTCAGAGATAATGATTTTTTAAATCATCAGCCTTTACCTGCGGGCGATCCTGTAGAATTTAATTACCGTGGCAACATAACCAAAGCACCACGAAAGCAAGCCTTAATTGCCACTGCCGGCTATACACCCTTTGGCAAAGTTATCAAAGGCATGGATGTTGTTGAAAAAATTAAAGCTGTTGAAACAAGTGATTCACACATGATGCAAAATGTCCCCAAAAGGGACATCATCATAGAATCAGCAACTGTTATAAAATAAATTTCCTGATACCTTATTTTCATCCCTTATTTTCACCCCATTACCAAGGAATATTATGGCCATTCTCATGACTACTAACCACGGCGCAATCACGATTGAGCTGGACGAAGCAAAAGCACCGAAAACCGTTGCTAACTTTCTTGCTTATGTAGCTTCCGGTCATTATGCTGGGACTATTTTTCACCGTGTCATTGACGGCTTCATGATTCAGGGCGGCGGCTTTGAACCTGGCATGAACCAAAAAGATACATTGGATGCAATCGAAAATGAAGCTAGCAATGGCTTAAAAAACGAGCGTTACTCAATCGCGATGGCACGTACTGGCGCACCACACTCTGCAACAGCACAGTTCTTCATCAATACAGCAAATAACAGCTTCCTCGACTATCCTGGTCAAGATGGCTGGGGCTACTGTGTATTTGGTAAAGTAACTGAAGGCAAAGAAATCGTTGATAAAATCAAAGGTGTTAAAACATCACGCTCAGGTATGTTCCAGGACGTACCAGTTGAAGATGTCATCATCGAAAAAGTTGAAGTCATTTAACTAATTCAACTGCTTTTTCAGAACATTATTCGATTGAGTGTGAAAAATTCCGAAAAGCAAACAACAGCGCAACCCAAAATGGTTGCGCTGTTTGTTTCCGACATCCATCTTAGTCCATCGCTACCGAAAACCACCCGTGCGTTCTTGAATTTCCTGGCAGAGCAAGGAACAAAAACGGAACAACTCTACATTCTAGGAGACATGTTCGAGTATTGGGTTGGCGACGATGATATCGACGACAAATATAATGCTGAAGTTGTGCAAAGCTTGCATAAACTAACTGCAGCAGGAGTCCAGTTATTCTGGATTGCGGGCAATCGCGATTTTTTAATCGGCCAGGATTTTGCGTCAGCGACTGAAATACAGCTACTCCAAGACCCAAGCGTCATCATGGTCGCTGGAAAAAAAATCGCCATATGCCATGGCGACGCACAATGCACTGACGACATTGGTTACATACAATTCCGCGCTCAAGTTCGCAATGTTGAATGGCAACGCAATTTTCTTGCCCTCCCCCTTGCACAAAGAAAAACGATCGTCCAGGGAATGCGCGAAAGCAGTAAGATGCAACAAAGCCAGAAAGAATTGTCTATCATGGACGTCAATTCGTCTGCAATCGAGCAATTGTTCGCATCCACCGCTTGCCACTACCTGATTCACGGACACACACACCGCCCCGCTTTACATGAGCATGAAGGGCAATATCGTTATGTTTTACCAGATTGGTGCTGTGATGAATCCCCCCCCCGTGGCGGCTGGATATCCATCGATAAAGATGGAAAAATTCACCGCGTCAGCCTCAATCACTGCGAGATCACAAGCTAAGTTGATACAACGTTGGACGACAGCTCATCGCTAACTAAATGACCGGCAGCAATCGTCAAGGTTCTGCCACACCGAGCTGCAATCGAAAGATCATGCGTCACCAAAACGAGGGTAGAATTGCGTTCCCGATTAAGCGCAAACATAAGCTGAATAACAGCCTCACCGGTAACCGCATCAAGACTACCAGTGGGTTCGTCAGCGAATAAAAGAGGCGGCTCAGTCACAAATGCTCTGGCTAACGCAACGCGTTGCTGCTCGCCACCAGAGAGAAATTTCGGATAATGTTTTAAACGCGAAGACAAACCAACGCGCTCTAGCATTTTTTCCGATTTTTGCTTTGCGTCTTTATCGCCACGCAACTCTAACGGCAACATGACATTTTCCAGCGCCGTCAAATGCATCAACAGCTGGAAAGACTGAAAAACAAAACCTAAATTTTCTTTACGAAATTGCGCACGCCGGTCTTCATTCAATGCAAATAAGTCAACCCCAGCCAGATGAACCGATCCTGAACTGGGAATGTCTAAGCCAGCCAGAATACCTAGCAAGGTTGACTTACCGGAACCTGACGCACCAACAATTGCAAGCGTTTCTCCTGCTTGCACGGTAAAATCAATACCGTTCAAAATACTTAGATGTCCACTTGCGTCTTCGACTTGCTTGACCAGGTTATTAACCTCTATTGCCGTTTTTTTGCTTACTTTAGGATGTGTCATGCTGTCTTTTTTATCCTGTCGTCAATTTATGCTTCGAGCCCTGCTTTTCCTATTGATCAGCAGCTTAATGCCGTTCGCTTACGCACATTCTGCATCAAAATCTATCTTGGTGCTTGGTGATAGCTTGTCGGCAGAATATGGCTTAGTTCGCGGTCAAGGATGGGTTAGCTTGATGGAAAAAAAACTGGCAGATTTCAACCCAAATTCTACCGTGATTAATGCCAGTATCAGTGGAGAAACGACAAGTGGCGGAAAAACCAGACTACCGGCCTTGGTCAACAAACTCAAACCAGACATAGTAATTATTGAATTAGGCGGCAACGACGCTTTGCGTGGCTTAGCTCTTGCTGCATCAGAAGAAAATTTCCGCGCCATGATCACAACTGCCAAAAAGGCGAATGCGGAGGTAATTCTAGTTGGCATGCGAGTTCCGCCAAATTACGGCAAAGAATATACCCAGAGTTTTTTCTCGCTTTACGCAAAACTCGCCAAAGAACAAAAGATACATTTGGTTCCCTTTTTACTTGAAGGAATTGCCGAACGGGATGATCTTTTCCAAGCCGACAGAATTCACCCTATCGCCAACGCCCATCCTTTGATTTTAAATAACGTCTGGCCGCAGTTAATGCATTTACTGACGAAATAAGCCAATGAAATATCCCGAACTGATTTATTTCGGCAGTATTGCCGAAAATCTTGCCCAATTTGATTGCATCATTGACGTCCGTAGTCCTGCCGAATTTGCTGAAGACCATATCCCCGGAGCGATTAATTGCCCGGTACTGAGTAATGAAGAACGGATACAAGTCGGCACGATGTATAAGCAAGTTGGATCATTCGAAGCGAAACGGCTCGGTGCAGGGTTGGTCGCAATGAACATTGGTCGCCACCTTGCTACCCAATTTCAGCAACAAGGAAAATCCTGGCGTCCCTTGATCTACTGCTGGCGCGGCGGCAACCGCAGTGGCAGTATGGCGTTTATTTTCTCGAAAATTGGCTGGCCAGTTGCACAGCTACAAGGTGGCTACAAAGCCTACCGTCAACACGTCAATCTATCGATTTCGGAGCTTGCAAATGCTGCGCAATGGAAAGTTCTGTGTGGTACAACTGGCAGTGGAAAAAGTCGCTTATTGAACACGCTCACATCTCTCGGCGAACAAGTTCTCGATCTCGAACAACTAGCGCAACATCGTGGCTCTGTATTGGGCGATATTCCAACCGAAAAACAACCCTCTCAAAAAATGTTTGAAAGTCGGATTTGGAATGTATTAAAAAATGCAGACCATGAACGTACTATCTACGTTGAAGCTGAGAGCAAAAAAGTTGGCAATTTGCGAGTACCGGAAACTATTATGAGCAAGATACGCGAGTCACCTTGCATTTCAATATCTATGCCTATGTCAGAAAGAGTAAATTTACTAATGGAAGACTACGCACATTTTGTACAAGATCCGCAACAACTCAACCAACAACTCAACTTTCTCAGCCATTTGCATGGAAACGAAAAAATAAATTTCTGGAAGAAGCAAGCGTTAGACGGGAATATTGCCAATGTGGTGCAAAGCTTATTGGAGGAGCACTATGACCCTGCCTACACCAAATCTATTGCACGTAATTTTTCCAAGTTCAATCAGGCGCAACAGATAAGTCAAGCAAGCTTAAGCAATGCAGATTTTGAATTGAGCGCAAAAAAAATTATTTCCCATGGATAATCTGCTCAGCCGTCAACATCCTCCAGAATACGCTGTCCCTCTTGATCTAACTCTTCAAATTGGCGGTTATTGATAGCCCACCAGAATACGCCACCAATCGCAAACACTAAGACTAAGCTTAGTGGGATTAAGAGATATAAGATATCCATAATTAATTTAAACTTTCCGACACTGCATATTCGGGCTGCGGCAACAAATACAAGCGCAGTGCATTCAATACGACAATCAGCGAACTCAAGGACATACCCAATGCGGCGTGCCATGGTTCCAGCCAACCTATCACAGCCGCCGGAATCGCGAACAAGTTGTAAGCTATTGCCCAGATCAGATTTTCTCTGATTAATCGAAATGCTTTGTTGGCTACAACAAATCCAAAATCGAGGTCACTCAAACGATTAGACATCAGCAACACATCACTACGGGTCTGAGATATAGGTGCGCCCTGCCCCATCGCAACCGCAACGTTCGCCAATGAAAGAGCGGGACCATCATTCATACCATCGCCCACCATCACTACGATTGCCCCTTCAGCCTGCAAAGACTGGACAATATTGAATTTATCTGCGGGACTAAGATTTGCTCTGGCATCGTCAATCCCACAATCACGCGCAACGGCTCGAACCACCTCATCACGATCACCAGACAACAACAATATTTTTTTGTGGCGCGCCTGTAACTTTTTGACTGTTTCAATGGCATCAACGCGTAAGGTGTCAGCCAAAGCGAACACCATCATCACACCATCCTCATCCGCCAACACGGAAACTGTTGCTTCGCGCATCGCCGTTGGGATCTCAAAAAACTGGGGATTTTTTAAACCGGATGTTGAAGCCAAACCAAGCGCAAAGTCGATACTACCCAAGCGATAAGAGCGATTATCAATCAACGCCTCTATCCCTCCGCCAGCCACTTCATGCATGTTCGTCACTTGCATTTCTGACGTATTTTCATTTTGCGCAGCCAACGCATCGGCTATCGCTCTGGCGGCAGGATGCCCCGAACCCGATGCCAACAGAAACGCAATACTCTCGGCATGCGGTACATCTCGTTGCAGCAATTGCTGCGCCACTCTGAGTTTGCCGACGGTCAAAGTGCCAGTCTTATCGAAGACAAAATGCGTCGCTTCAGCCATCGTCTGAATCGCCTTACCATTCTTTATAAGCACACCATTTTTTGCTAACAGGCCGATAGCGGCAGACATCACACCAGGAGTCGCTAAAGATAAGGCGCAAGGACAAGTCACGACAATGACGCTAATCGCAATCCACAAAGCACGGTCCGGTTCGAAAAAAGTCCAGAAGATGCCTGTCAGTAATGCGATTAACAAAATAATACTCAAAAAACGGCTTGCATGTTTATCCGCCAACAAAACTATCGGCGGCTTCTCGGTCGCTGCAGTTTCCATCATCTCTATCAATGACGACAAATGCGTTTCCGTACCGACTTTAAGTGCTTTGATAATTAAAGTACCATTCGAATTGATAGCACCTGCGATCACATTATCACCGACGGTCTTAAGCACAGGGCGCGACTCACCTGTCATCAGCGCTTCGTCGCATTCACTATGGCCTTCCAGCACAATGCCATCTGCCGGAATATGATCACCAGGCGCAACCAAAACCAGATCATCGATGTGCAAAGCTGACGCGTCCAGCGCCAAAACTTCTCGACTTTGCGGATAATTTATCAATTTTTGGGCAGAGACCGGTACCAGTTGCGTAAGCACCCTGAGTGCTGTCGTGGTCTTTTTTTGGACTTTGCTTTCGATCAAACGTGCGGACAGCAACAAAAAGACGAACATGATTGCAGAATCGTAATAGACGACACCGCCACGAAATGTTGCCCAGACACTGGCAAAAAATGTCAGCAATATTCCGAGCGACACTGGCACATCCATACCAATATGACGATTTCTCAGGTCGCGCCACGCCGCCTTAAAAAACGGCAAAGCAGAAAAACCCACGACCGGTACCGCAATCAACATGCTGGCGATTTTGAGCAATTTATCAAGATCGGGGGTCAGATCACCATCAACCTGCGGAACTGGCACCAAATACGCTGGAAACGCATACATCATGATTTGCATCATGGCGAAACCAGCGATAAACAAGCGCCACAAAGCGAGCTTGCTTTCTTTTTTTTCAAATTCGTCGGGCGATTGAGTGGCTGGCAAGGCACCATACCCAAGATGAATAATCGCAGAAATGATATTTTTAATATTATTTCTTTCTGACTGCCAGACGACCTCAGCCTTATGGGTCGCGGTATTAATTTTAAATAAATTTATACCAGGCAATTGACGAACCCGAAATTCAATCAGTTGCACGCAGGCAGCGCAATGCATGCCGGACAGGCTGATCTTTTCGGATTGAATTAATTGGTTTTCTTGTTGCTGACTCGCGATGACAGAATCGGGCTTATGATCAAAATCTGAAATAATACTCATAGCACTTCCGTTTGCACCAATTTAGCTTGCAAATACTCGTCTACCATTTTGTTGCGTTCAATCGCATGCAATATTGCCAAACATCCATGGCAGCAGACTGCCCTTGGCTGTCCATTAAATTTGATATACAAGGCTTTGGTTTCGCGCATTTTTTCGCCGCAATGATAGCAATCGATCTTTTCTACACGCTGAGTGTGAAAAGGCAACATCTCCAACAAATGAGAAAGTGAGATCGCCATAAGAAACGAACGGAAAGTAGGGATAGAAATTGGCAATAATACTATCTTAACCGATTACGCTTATTCAATCTTTGATATGCCGCAACACCATATAAGCTACGAACAAACTCTATCGTTCTCCAAAACGATATTGACGCTATTGCAGAACATGTTTCGGAATTAAAAAAGCAAAAAGACGGTAGCATTGCACTACCGCCTTTTTGTTTCTTCATGTTTCTGACTATTCGATGAGGAATCTTAGAGACCTCTAATCCGCTTCACTCCACGGAGAGTTACAACACTAATTGTCTTCTATCCACTTCATACATAACCGGCAAAACAAACTACAACCGGGGCTCAGATGCAAACCGCCTTGGAAACGAAATAAATTTTATATCGACCTCCCGTTTTGAACCAGTTACGGACTCAATATAGAACAACTGCCCTTCGAGTGGAAGATAATTAAAACTATCAAGCGTGACGAAGGATTTAAAAAATTAACTAAACTAATTCAATGCATCAATGTAAAGTCAGCTTGCTGGATTTGGTCAATGTCGACATCGCAGCACCACCAACTGAAGCACCAAATTTTTTGAGTACGCGTTCTGGCAGGTCTTCTTTTTGGGTGTAATCGACAACATCTTCCGCCTTGATTACATCACGCGCAACAGAATCTACTGTTCCAAAGCCATCCGCCAGACCCATTTCTACCGCTTTACTACCGACCCAAAACAAACCTGAAAAAGTTTCAGGTGTTTCTTTGAGGCGGTTACCGCGTCCCTTGCGAACAACATCGATAAACTGCTGATGAATTTCATTGAGCATTGCCTGAGAATAGGCTTTTTGCTTTTCTGTCATTGGTGAATAAGGATCCATGAATCCTTTGTTTTCACCAGCCGTCATCAAGCGTCGTTCGACACCAAATTTATTCATTAGACCGGTGAATCCAAAACCATCCATCAATACGCCGATAGATCCAACAACACTAGCTTTATTAACAAAAATTTTGTCCGCTGCAGCAGCAATATAGTAGCCGCCAGAAGCACAGATTTCATCCACGACTACGTACAATTTTTTCTCTGGGTATTGCGCACGCAAACGCACAATTTCGTCGTTGATCATGCCTGCCTGAACAGGGCTGCCGCCAGGGCTATTGATCCGTAAAATAACGGCCACCGAGCCTGACTCCGCAAACGCGCGATCAAGTGCGGGGATAACATCATGCGCACTACCACTACCCTCAGCATCAATCTCGCCATCAATTTCAACTAAAGCGGTGTGCTGCGCATTGTTGTCAACCTCCGTTTGAAACAGACCACCAAATCGATAAACTCCAAATACAAGGATCGCAATAAAGGTCAATTTGAAAAATATACCCCAGCGACGTTGTAATTTTTGCTCTTGCAAGCTTGCAAAGGCCAATTTTTCCAAGGTTTCGCGCTCCCAGTGAGAGGCTTGACCGACCGCTTCTTGCACGCCTGAGACAGGCAAATCGTTGTTCTGTATTTCCATAAAAGCCTTCAATAATTACGCAATGACGGGCTGGATATAATCATCAGGATGCCAAAAGACTTTGCCATCGCTTTCACTGACTTGTATCTTTCTCAAACGGCTACCACGGCAAGGACCACCTGAACAATGTCCGGTTTCGGGCTCATAAATTGCCCCATGTGTCGCGCACATAATGTAAAGGCCGCTAGACTCCAAAAATTCGCCAGGATTCCAGTCGAGTTCAACTGGTACGTGCGCGCAGCGATTCAGATATCCATGCACGGTACCAGCATAACGAATTACAAAACCCGTTGCATCATCACTCCCCGCTGTCAATGGAAAACGAACGCCTAGGCCACCCTCAATTAACTCATCCGTAGCACAAATCGATATTGAC
Source organism: Undibacterium sp. Dicai25W (assembly GCF_049340505.1). Lineage (NCBI taxonomy): Bacteria > Pseudomonadati > Pseudomonadota > Betaproteobacteria > Burkholderiales > Oxalobacteraceae > Undibacterium > Undibacterium sp. Dicai25W. The sequence goes on from NZ_JBMPOQ010000005.1 coordinate 37,637, forward strand.
GTCATATATTCTCCGATCAGGCATGTTGATTGAGCCACTGGTGCAACTCGTGCACACTAGATGCCGAATACAGAGGATTCAAAGCAGCAAGCAACGACGGCGCGTGAGCACCATATTCCACAGCAACCCCACCAGCGCCGGCGTTAGCTGCCATTTGAAGGTCATGAGTGGTATCGCCTATCATTAAGGTTCTCTGCATTTCCTGACCAAGTTCGCGGGTCAACTCTTGCAACATCGCTGGATGCGGCTTAGAAAACGTTTCATCCGAACAACGGGTTGCATCAAATACCGAAGTCAGATTAGCAGTGTGCAGCGCACGACTGAGTCCCACCCTGCTCTTGCCAGTCGCCACTGCCAAAAAATATCCTTGCTGTGCCAGATCACTGAGCATTTCACGCACCCCATTGAACAATGGAAGTTCGTGATCCTTAGCAAGATAATGATAGCGATAACGTTCGACCATACGTGGATAATACTTAGGATCAACATCAGGTAGCGCCGCAGCCATTGCTTCTGCCAGCGAAAGACCGATCACATAGGCAGCAGCACTATCATCTGGTACAGGCAAGCCCAAATCACGGGCTGCTGCCTGTATACATTTGACGATCGTGGCTGTGCTATCCATGAGGGTGCCATCCCAGTCGAAAACAATAAAATCAAATTGCTTTTTTGCCATATTTGTAAGTGCGATACCTATGTAAATAATATTTTGGTAAAAATTATAAAAAAGGCATCAAAGTTGCTATTCAATAACGAGATAATACCATTAGTAAGTCATCAAGACTTTCAGGCGCCAGAAAGGCTGCGCAAGAAGTCCTCACACTCTTTTGGCAAATGTGCATTCACGGTTGTCAATTTACCCGTCTCAGGATGGGTAAAAGTGATTTGATGAGCGTGTAAAAACATGCGCTTTAATGATCCACGCTCAGATGTCGCTTTTTGCAAGGCTTTATTATGAGGAAAATCGCCATATTTATCATCACCTGCAATAGGGAAACCGCTAGCCGATAAATGCACGCGAATTTGATGAGTCCGACCTGTTTTCAGTTCCGCCTCTAGTAAAGCATATTCTTTAAATTTTTTCTTTAAAGAAAATACAGTGTGTGAAGCCATGCCGTCTGCCTGCACCCTGACTCGCCGCTCTCCGTCGGCTGTCGTATATTTGTGCAAAGGTAATTTGACATGCTGGCGAGCATTCTTCCAATCACCATACACCAAAGTAAAATATCGCTTATCGGTCAGACCATCGCGCATTTGCTCATGCAAGTTTGTTAATGCTGTGCGTTTTTTGGCAATCAGCAATAGCCCTGATGTTTCCCTATCGAGTCGATGTACCAACTCCAAAAATTTAGCTTCAGGCCTCGATGAACGTAATTGTTCAATGACACCATAGCTAACACCCGATCCACCATGTACCGCAACACCGGCTGGCTTATCGATAATCAACAAATGACTATCTTCGAAAACAATCGGGAATTCTAGCTTAGGCACCACTTGTGTCGATGGCTCGGCCATACGTATAGGAGGAATACGGACAACATCCCCCTCCACCAATCGATACAACTGATCAATGCGACCTTTGTTAACGCGTACCTCACCTGATCGCAACACACGGTAAACATGGCTTTTAGGCACGCCTTTACAGATGCGCAACAGGAAATTATCAATGCGCTGCCCTGCCTCTTCTTCAGAGATTGTCAGCATTTGGACTTTCGGCTGTGACGCTGAAGGCTGCTCGTGGGGAACATTTTGCATCTGTTTTTGATGCTCACCCCTATTAATTGTCGCTAAGTCCTTCATTTTGAATATATAATCATTTTCGCTTCAGCAATTACGCTTTAGCAGTGTAAGAGAAATAAACAGCTATTTTACACAGGGGCAAGTCTATCAGCCTCGCCAGTTTGCAAATATGATGGAAAAAGATGTGTATGCGCCCTCGTTTGCGTACCAAGGTAGCGACCAATTGTTGCTATCGGGCATAAGTTAGACGAGGTTGTATCAGAGAGCTTGAAATGTAAGGATAAGTTGGACAAGAGATGCTGGTTTAATTGTTAATGAGCATGCTTGTCTAGGTAGTTTTTGTAATAAAGGCGATTCCGTCAGACACAACAAAATAAGATGGTCTGACACCAAAGTTGCGCATCGCCTGGCGTTCTGCTTAGTTATTGCACAAATATAACCAAGCCTGAGAACGCGGGGGACATGTGCACTCGAATTTGTTGCAAAAATTACACGCGCCAAGCGCGAAGCAGTAGAGGATTGAGGTTCATTGCAATACAGCATTGTTGCTGGTCCATTGCTGACTCAATGTTATGCGGCTGCGCCAAAGGCATTTCCACCCCCTTCAAATTCTCCGTTCTGGCATACATCCCGGCACCAGTACAGTCGTTGTTTCACCGAATGAAGCAACGGCAAAAGATGACCATCAGGTCACGGAGTAAAAAAATGAAACGTATGTTGTTCAATGCTACGCAGCAAGAAGAATTGCGCGTCGCTATCGTCAATGGGCAAAAACTCATTGATATTGATATCGAGACCGCTGGTCGCGAATTACGTAAGTCAAACATCTACAAGGGCGTCATCACCCGCATCGAACCATCGCTGGAAGCATGCTTCGTCAACTACGGCGAAGAGCGTCACGGCTTCCTTCCTTTCAAAGAAGTCGCTCGCAGCTACTTCAAAGAAGGCATCGACGTTCGTAACACTTCCATCAAGGAAGCATTGCGCGAAGGTCAGGAAATCGTTGTTCAGGTCGAAAAAGAAGAACGCGGCAATAAGGGCGCAGCCCTCACCTCGTTTATCTCCCTGGCAGGACGCTACCTGGTATTAATGCCTAACAACCCACGCGGCGGCGGTGTTTCACGTCGCGTTGAAGGCGAAGATCGTCAGGAATTGCGCGAAACCATGGACAAACTCGACCTGCCAACCGGCATGTCAGTGATTGCCCGCACGGCGGGTATTGGTCGTAATGTTGATGAACTGCAATGGGATTTAAATTACCTGATGCAACTCTGGCGTGCGATTGAAGGCGCTGGCAAGTCTTCTCCTGGTGCTTTCCTGATTTATCAAGAATCTTCATTAGTGATCCGAGCGATTCGTGATTACTTCCAACCTGATATCGGTGAAATCCTGATCGATACAGACGAAATCTACGAACAAGCTCAGCAATTCATGAGCCACGTAATGCCAGATATGGTGCATCGTGTGAAGCGTTACAGCGATGATGTACCGCTGTTCTCACGTTTCCAGATCGAACATCAAATCGAAACTGCGTACAGCCGCACAGTTCCACTGCCATCCGGTGGCGCGATTGTTATCGACCATACCGAAGCTTTGGTTTCTGTCGACGTTAACTCTGCCCGCTCAACCCGCGGCGGCGACATTGAGACAACTGCGCTCAATACTAACTTAGAAGCAGCAGAAGAAGTTGCACGTCAGTTGCGTTTGCGTGACTTGGGTGGTTTGATCGTGATCGATTTTATCGACATGGAAAACACCAAGAATCAACGCGAAGTCGAAACTCGCCTGAAAGATGCGCTGCGCTATGACCGTGCGCGCGTGCAAATGGGCAAGATTTCTCGCTTTGGCCTGATGGAATTATCTCGCCAACGCCTGCGCCCTTCCCTGTCTGAAGGTAGCCACGTTACCTGCCCACGTTGCAATGGCACAGGTCATATCCGCGACACCGAATCTTCAGCATTGCAAGTCCTGCGTATTATTCAGGAAGAAGCAATGAAAGAAAATTCAGCAGCGATTCACGTACAAGTACCCGTAGACGTTGCAGCCTTCTTGCTGAACGAAAAACGTGGCGAGATTCTGAAAATCGAAACCCGCCATCGCGTCACTGTGATCCTGATTCCAAATACCCATCTGGAAACGCCACATTACAAACTCGATCGACTGAAACACGACGACCCTCGCCTGGAAGAACATCACGCCAGTTACGCTATGGCGGAACAGGTAGATACAGATATCGGTTACAGCAAACGCCAAAAAGAGGATGTAAAGCCGCGCCAGGAAGCAATGGTAAAAAGCATCACGCCAGAAACAGCACCTATCGTAGAACGCAAAGAAACTCCAGCACCTGCCGTAAGCGCACCAGCGCCAGCCGCCGGACCAGGCTTCTTTGCCAAACTGATGAGCTTTTTCTTTGGCAAATCTGAAGTATCTGCAACAAAAGCAGCAACACCTGTCGCTACTGAAGAAAAATCTGCTGATCGTGATCGCAATGGCCGCAACGGCCGCAATCAACGCAACAACCAACGCAATCGCAATCGCAGCAACCGCGATCGCGACGAACGCGAAGATCGTCCGGCAGCGGCAAGTACAGAAAAAAGTGAAGCAGCAAAAGCACCAGTAACCGAAACGCCACGTCCACCAAAAGCAGCGAAACAAGTTCGCGAACCACGTGAACCCAAAGAGCCGCAAGAAGGCCGCCGCGAACGCCAACAACGTCAACGCGAAGAGCGCAAGGAAGCCTTGCTAGCGGAAGCCAAGCCAGAAGACTTGATCCAGAAGCACCAGGATCCGGCGCCTGTTGAAGTGATGCCAGCACAAGCGCCACTACAAAACCTTGAGCAAGGCGTGGATGAAAACGCGGAGCAAAGCGAAGAGCGTCGTCGCCGTCGCCGTCGCGGTGGTCGCAATCGCAACCGTCGTGAACGCGAACCTGGCGAAATGAATGAGCAAGGTGAGTTGGCAATTGAATCTGGTAGCGCACCAATCTCAGAAAGCATTGCTATGACTGAAGTGACAGCTGTGGTGACAGCTGTGCATGCGACTCCGGTAGCCACACACGCTTCCGCTTTAGTTTCTGCAACGGTAGCACCGACGTTAGTAGCTGTAGAAGTCACTACAGAAGCTGCGCCAACACCTGCAGCGGTGGAATCCAATGTAGCACCCGTTACTGCGGTTTTTGAGCCAGTAGCAGCAATGACGCCGGCACCAGTGATGGTGGCCAGCAACGCTACAAACGCCGTCCATGATGCAGTCCCAGTAGCAGAAACACCTGCTGCAACGATTGCGATTACTTCAACTACGGCAACACACATTGAACCTGTAGCACCTACAGAAACTGTGGCAAATGTTGCAACAGCGACTCCTGCCGTTACCGAAGTTGCGCAGCCAGCGACTGCAGTGCCGGCAGTTGAAGCAATCGTGGCAGCGGTTGCAGCTACTCCGGTTGCTCATGAAACAACTGCAACTGCAGCAGTTACTGCGAAACCAGTTGTAACTGCAGCACCAATGCCGCTGGAACAAATGCACGACATGTTAAGTGCGGCGGGCCTGCAATTGGCTAGCACTGATCCAGAGAAACTACGCGCAGCACAGGAAAGCGCAAGCAAGAACGTACCAGCACCACGCGTTCCACGCGAGCGTAAGCCTTTGCCACCTGCTTCAGATGAACCCTTAGTTCTGGTTGAAACTCGTCGTTAATCTGCATCAATCTAAAGCCGGCAAAGTCCTTGACTCTGCCGGCTTTTTTCATGCCCGGGAGAAGACGCCAATTTTCGGTAAACTAATAGCGAGCCAGGTATCTATTCGCCCCCACCACATGCTCAGAATCCACAAATAGCAAAATGCTCAATATGCAGAGCATCACTCCTGATTTTGAATCTCGTGGTATCGTTCTGAATTACTTAGCGCTTATTTCAAGTTGCACCAGATGACGGAAAAATTTATTCCATTAATTGATATTCGTAGACACCGAGAGTCTCTCACCATCCCCGCACAAATGAAGCTACCCAACGGGGATTTGAAAGACACATTGGCACGCCCTTTGCACGATTTGCGCATTTCCGTTACCGATCGCTGCAACTTTCGCTGCGTGTACTGCATGCCGAAGGAAGTCTTCGACAAGGATTACGAATATTTACCACACAGTTCACTGCTCAGCTTTGAAGAAATTACACGGATTGCAAAAATCTTCCTGAGCCACGGGGTAAAAAAAATTCGCCTGACTGGTGGCGAACCTTTGCTACGTAAAAACATTGAAGATTTAGTCGCCATGCTGGCCGAGCTACGGACGACAGACGGAACCCCACCAGATTTAACGCTCACGACGAACGGCTCACTATTAAAGAAAAAAGCGCAAAGCTTAAAACAAGCTGGACTCAATCGCGTTACCGTCTCTTTAGATTCGCTTGACGATGCGATTTTTAAACGCATGAATGATGTAGATTTTGCCGTATCCGACGTACTAAGCGGCATTGATGCTGCGCATCAAGCTGGTTTAGGGCCGATTAAAATCAATATGGTGGTCAAAGCTGGCGTCAATGACAATGAAATTATTTATATGGCGCGCTATTTTAAAAACAGCCCTCACATATTGCGCTTCATTGAATACATGGATGTAGGTGCATCCAATCATTGGCAATCGAGCGATGTCATTACATCACATCAAATCATACAACGTCTGAACGCAGCAGGCATGCCGCTACACTCGCTGGCGGCTAATTATGAAGGTGAAACCGCTCAGCGATGGAAACACAATAACGGTCAAGGTGAGATAGGCTTTATTTCAAGCGTCAGTAACGCTTTTTGTAAGAATTGCAGCCGCGCCAGACTTTCAACTGAAGGAAAACTATATACTTGTCTGTTTGCGACAGAAGGGCATGATTTGCGCGCACTTATTCGCAGCAAAGATAATCACTCTGATTTACTTGTCGCCAATGTGATTGCCTCAATCTGGCAATCGCGCACAGACCGCTACTCAGAGTTGCGTGACCTGAAAGAATCCAAGAGTCAACCTGGCGAGAAAAAAATTGAAATGTCATACATAGGCGGATGAAATTATCAGCAGGACGACATTTCAGTTCACAGGACTATTTTAAAAAATTTATACAATAGGACTGCCTTTCAGGTAAAAATTTATGTCGACCAGTATTTTCGTCACGAAACGTGACAAGATATACATCGACAAATGCAGCATTTTTTATGGCAGGCACAGTACAATTCGTTTTTTAGATATGGAGATTAGATTGAAAGCTTCAACGTGGTTATTGGGTGCCTTCGCATCCCTCGTATTTCTGAGCGGCTGCGGCGGTTCAAAATCATCAAACAATGCTGTTTTAGCAACTGTTAGTAGTGTTAGCATCTCCCCTACCCTCAATACTTCGCCGACCGTTCTAAAATATCGCCAGGCCATAACGATGGTCATTAACGGTCAAAATTTACAGCAGGGCGTTAACATCAATAATCCGGGTTGTGCTAATCTGACTGAGTCTGCAGGTGGATCGAATACCACGCGCACATTCACCTGCAAAATTATCCGTGTCGGTCCATTCAATATGAGCATCACGGACACTGCAAACAATCAACTGTATTTCGCAGCAATGAGCGTCCCTTTGGCAGCAAGACCGCAAGTAACACTGGCGACAACGATGGGGAATATTGTCGTAGAACTCAACCCTGGTGCCGCACCCATTTCAGTAGACAACTTCCTTAATTATGTTGAAAGTGGCTTCTATTCGAACACGATATTCCACCGCGCAGACAATCAGGTTATTCAAGCTGGTGGATATACTCCCACCCTGACAGCACTAACACCAACGTATAGCGCAATTACTTTGGAAAGCACATTAACAACTGGCCTGAGCAATACACCAGGTACGATAGGCATGGCTAGTACCAATGTCGCAAACTCCGCGACTTCCCAGTTTTATTTCAACGTTGTTGGTAACAGTTCCTTTTTTAACGCAACGACTACGAGCGGTGGCTATGCAGTGTTTGGAACTATCTTCAGCGGTCTCAATGTCATGAAAGCGATTGATGCAGTACCAACCTCTGCTCAGGGAGGTTTGCCAACAGTACCAGTGACGCCAGTCATCATCACTTCAGCAACCAGAACACAATAAACAATACATTCTCATGGGCGCTATACAATACTAAATGTGCAGCGCCTTTTTCGTTTGCCTCGGCAATTTACAACAAGGCTACCTGTTATAAAAAGTCAAAGTGGCATAAAATAAAATATTTTAGACGACTTCGCTTTCATTCCAAATCAAACACGATAGTGCGCTAAACTAACACCCAGACTCACAGCGATTAAAACAAGTCAAGTATATATAGGAAAAACCTATGTTTGCTTCACCAATCAGATTAATCCTGCTTTACACCCTCTCCTTACTTGCACTTTGGTGTTCGTCTCATAGTTTTGCTCAAACAAATAACAATGACGTTTCCATATCGGGATTTGGCACCTTAGGTGTCGTCCATAACGATACACGTCAAGTCGATATCATTCGCAACCTATCGCAAAATAATGGCGTGGGCTTTACTCGTCAGACAGATGTTGGCATGGACAGTAATCTTGGCTTGCAAGTTGACGGTCGATTCTCCGATACCTTGGATGGAGCAATTCAAGTCATCAGTCGTCGCAATCCGGACCAATTCCATCCTCAATTAAGCTGGGCATACCTCAGATACCTGCCAAATGACAATCTGACGATCAGAACAGGCCGTCTTGGCTTTGACGCCTATATGTTGGCTGATTCAAAAAACGTTGGTTATTCGTATATTTGGATCAGGCCGCCAATCGATTTTTTTGGCAGCCTCATTTTGTCGTATTTCGATGGCGCGGATTTGCGATATACCCACAATCTAGAAAATGGCAAAATAACATTCAAACTTTTCTCAGGAATCGCCAGAGAAAAGTTAAATACTGGATATGCAAATCAAATTCTTTCCTTAGCGGGATCCAAACTTTTAGGTGGCCATATTGAATTTGAGCAAGACCACTGGACATCTCGCCTATCCTACAGCGTCCTTCAAATTGCCAACGAGTATCCACGTCTCACATCAACATTGGGCAAACTACAGTCACCAGACTATCAAACCTTCATACCAAACGGATCAACCATAGCGAGTGAACTTTCGTTACAAAATAAGCTTGTCCGCTATACGTCCCTTGGTATTGTCTACGACAACAGCCCATTTTTAGGGCAATTCATGCTCAATGATATTCACTCAGATAGTTTGATTATTCCCCATTCAAGAGCAGGATTTTTAACCTTAAGTTACAGGATCAACAAGTGGACGCCGTACTCAAGCTTATCTGCAGTCCGTCCAATTGGCGGCAATAATATAACAACAACACCTAGCATGCCGCCATCAGTCGTCACATTAATCAATCGCATCAATCGCGGGGTAATTGGCCAGGAAAATAATCAGACAACATTAACGACCGGGATTCGCTATGACCTTACCAATAGCAGCAATATCAAGGTACAAATTGACCAAATTCATAATACTGATCACCTTTTAGTACGTAAAGTCCAGCCCGGCTGGAATGGCCATGCCAACTTAATCAGTATCGCTTACAACTTTATCTTTTAGCGCAAAATGAAAAAGATAACGTATTTTTTGATGACCATAACTTCCATGGCATTAATAAGAAATGCGTGGGCGGAGCTCGTCGTCATTACCAACGTGAACAGTGGGATTAACAAATTAAGTAAGACAGATATTGTGAATTTATATATGGGCAAAAGTCGTAAATTTCCAAATGGATTAATGGCCCTGCCGATAGATTTAAAAAATAGCGATATTGAAAAAGCAGAATTTTACTCATCCTTGACCGGAAAAGACCTGCCAGAAATCAATTCCTACTGGGCAAGATTGCACTTTTCTGGACTTGGGTCCCCTCCCGTTCAAGCAAAGTCTATGGATGACGTACTCAATATTGTTAGTGAAAATAAAGGTGCTATTGGATATATAGATAGAAAGAAGATTGATAAAAGGGTTAAACTAATCTACATCGTCAATCCTTTGCCTTAAGCCAGATGAGAGAACTGATACGCACCAGCATCGTCTTTCGTAGCGCCAGCGCCGTGCTTGGTATGGCTTTGTTGGTAGGTAGTATTTTTTCACTCTTTACGTATTTCTACCTGGTAAATACTGAACAAAAACATGCCATTTCTAACATCAAAGAATTACTCAATTCTGTAGAAAACACCGTAGCCGTTGCGTGCTACCTGTCTGACACCAATTTAAGCAATGATGTTGCCAACGATCTACAAAAAAATACAAATATTAAAGAAGTCCGGATCTTCAACAATAAGACCCTGCTCTCCGAAGTCAAAAAAGACTTTCCAAATGCCAGCAATAACCTAAGTCGTGCCATCAGTAAAGATTCAGATTTCATTCAAAATGATATTTACTCCCCTTTCAACAAAACAGAACAGGTTTGCCACATCCGCGTCAGAGTCAACCAGGAAGCAATTTATGATCAAAGCACAACAAAAGCACGGATCATCTCTGTTTTCTTGTTTTTACAGACCATCCTTATGGCATCCGCAGTTGCATATATTGTTTTATCCATCATTACCAGACCAATCAAAACAATTTCTGATCGACTTCATAAGCTGCGTCCAGAAAAAGGCGAATTGCTTCCGCAACCAGAAAAAAATAAATACGACGAACTAGGGCAACTAACCAGCGATGTTAATCGTCTGATTGCGGATTTAGTCGGAACCCTTGAGGAAGAAAGAGAACTAAGAATCCAACATGCTTTGGGCGAGAAAAAATTCCAGACGATTTTCGATAACGCAGAAACAGGCATCTTTCAGATGAACAAAGACGCGATATTGACGTCCTGTAACCCCGCATTTCTACAGATGCTAGGCGTAGAAAAAGAGAACTCCAGCAACGCACTCATCGAAACCATGAAAGGTCAAGAACTGCGTTTACATCTGATGATTGACACTGCGATCAATGAAATGCGCGTTCTCTCTGACGATTTTTATGTAGAGGTCGATCATCGCAAACAAAAAAAATGGATACATCTGGTTATCCATGCGACCGAAAATGGCGAATTGCAAGGTTTAATGAATGACATTACTGAACGCAAACTACGGGAAGAAAATGCAAATCAATTAGCAATCACTGATCATCTTACCGGTGCATACAATCGCCTTGGTTTTGAGCGAGAGATGGCGCGCCGGTCAAAAGCACATATAAATGAAAGCGGGAGCCCTTTCTTTATCATGCTGATTGATTTGGACAAGTTTAAGCAGGTGAATGATCAACTCGGTCATCAGGCTGGAGACGAGGTTCTAATCCAGTTCAGTAACATACTGCACAAGACCTTAATAAAAAGCGACTTTATCGCCAGGGTAGGTGGAGATGAATTTATAGTTTTGCTACACGATCTACAAAAACAAACAATTGCTGAAGAAATCGCAAAAAAAATCATTTCACAAGTCGCTGCCCCAATTGCTCTCAGTGCGGGAAGCTGGGCCAGCATAGGCACCAGTATCGGTATAACTTTTGTCGATCGGGCTAGCTTCGTCCCCGCAGAGGTTTTAGCAAAAGCCGATATCGCCATGTATGAAGTCAAAAAATCCGGACGCAATGATTACCGGATGGCCGACACGACAGATAGCTAAAAAGCGCATGATTATTTACGCACTCCAAAATCAACGTCAGGTTTGCGCAACGACAAATTCAACTAAATTCGAAAAATAAACGCATTAAAACGAATTTAGCAATTTTTAATGCAATTAGAGTGAAATATCTAGAATAAAACAAACTTCCCCCTCCCCTTCACACATACAATTTTTTCGCGGAAACTTTTCCGCGATTCAAAAAAGATGCTGGCACTTCGCCATCTTCATCACATTGCAGCAGTCGTTCGCAGTAGAAAATTCTCAGCAGTGAAAAACATTTAACAATAGTTTCAAATCATGCCCGACAGCGTGCGGTACAAGCACTTAAAGCATGGTAACCAGCAATATCTCAGAGGACTCACGCAAACCCCCGCTTCGAAGCAGCAAGATCGGCACGAACAAAGTTAAAAAGCGACGATGACGGGAGATTTTTGAGCTCCCCACCTTAAAATTCTGAAGACAAAATGAAATACTTAAAAACGTTTTTACTTAGCCTTTGCATTCCACTGTTAGCCTTGGCAAGCGCCTCAAGCTACGCGTTTGGCAGCAACACTTACACCTACTTACGCTGTTTTTACCGCATCAATGCATCTAACCTGACACCAGCAACGACCTACGTATGGGGGCGCGATCCAAGCAGCAATGACTACTACCGGATCAATGGCTATTGGTATAGCAATGTCGATCTGAATAATATGTTTTACAGCGCAACCACCCAAGCAACTTTGCAGTCAGTCTGCCAAAGCACTCTTTCCTCACAAGGCATCAAGGCACCTGTTGCAATGTATGCTGCCGCCGATAGCTCGGCATCTTTAAACCACACGGTCTGGACCTTAGATCAAGTCACTCAGAACGGTAGTATCAATAAAATCGTAGCGTTCGGCGACAGCTTATCGGACATGCAAAATATGTACAATGCCACTGATTGGGTACTACCAAACAAGAACAGTTATTTTGCAGGAAGATTTAGCAATGACAAAAACTGGCTCGATTATTTGTCGGCCAATCTCAATTTACCTATCTACAACTGGGCCGTTGCAGGTGCGGCTGCCGACACCTACTTTGTCATTCCCGATGTCAGTCAGCAAGTAGCATCCTGGGTTTCTTATACGCGAAATGCACCCAACTATCAGCCGCAAAATACCCTATTTACATTACTCATTGGCGGCAATGATCTGGTCAATTACGGACGCACTGTGGCGACAATTATCGCAGCGGAACAAAAAGCACTGACCAATCTGATTGCGGCTGGCGGAAAAAATATCTTACTGGTCAATTTACCTGATGTCTCACGTGCTCCGGTTTTCGCGACACGCACCGATGCAGCATCCGTCAAAGCACAGGTTCAACAGTTAAATCAACAACAAGCGGACATGGTGGCGACATTCAGGGCAAATTATGGGAGCAATATCAATATTCGCATTTTTGACGCCAATAGCTTATTTACCGATCTGTTAAATAATCCGTCCAAATATGGCGTGAATAACACAACGCAATCCTGCCTCAATATTAATTCGAGCTCGACATTGAATTATACGTACACATGGTCGCCACGCAGCAATTGCATCAATGCCGATACCTTTGTGTTTTGGGACTTACTCCACCCAACAACGCATACGCATAAGTTACTTGGTGACAATGCCACGAACTTCACGAGAGCAAACTTCAATATCGGCAGCAACTAACGATTGATATTAAAAAAAACTTGCGCACGCCACCCTGTTAGCGTGTGCAAGTTTACTGATTCAATTCACCAGACCATGAATCAATCTGACCGATTGAAGATACAAAGGATTTGGCACAATTTGATACTCAAGAAAGCAACTGTAAGTCATTTTAATGACATGATCATCTTTAGAACGAAGTGCCAGCGCAAATAATCCCTCCCAATCTTGCATATTCAGACCGCCCTGCCCCTGGACATCACTATTCATCAATAAGGTCACGGGTTGAGCTGGTGGCAAAGCTGGCGCCCCTATCGACACATAGGCGACGCACAAGGCGACCCAAAGATCACCCATCATTCGTGAAAACCACATTTCCGGGATAAGTGCCGCTAAGTCAGAAAATGCCTGCAACGCCGTCACCATATGTAAGGCAGTAAAATTCTGCGTTCGGAAATAACAATGAATTGCCAACACTCGCATTCCTGCTAATGCATCATCACAATGCGGCAGTGTCGGGCACATCAATAAAAATTCTTTATCTGCCATCACTGCACGCATTTTGCTGGTAATCATCTCACCTGCAAATTTGCGACCGCCGAACACCAAAGAAAGCTGAGCAAAAGCACCTTCCATTGACCCATCAAATTCAGAATTTAGTGTTGACAACCGTATAGGAAAGTTATTCACTATCATTGCTGCCAAGCCAGCGGCCACCTCCCCCTTATGTTCCGCGCGGATCCCATAAGCTAAGCGGATCAGCGAGTGAAAAGCACCGCTAGCAGGGGCAAAGGGAATCTCATTTAAGACCTCCGCAAGCACTGCACGGATGCCCTCAACCAGCACTCGTTGGGTTAAATATGCCTGCAATTCAGAAAAACACGAAGCCTGTCCTATGCATAGACGATAATTATGGCGTTGAAAACTTAAGGTGGATGTCATCGCGGTGACATCAATGGCAAAGGTTTCCCACCAATAATCAAAGAACTCCTGTAATACTTGATCACTCGCCCCCATGTTTGCCAACGCAACCAAAGCCATAGGACAATGATTTGTAGTGCCTTTCGCAGCCAGTGCGAATTTTTTATTTGCGTCTAATAGAGTATGCAAGACGCCCGATTCATTGATGATCAGCATTTTTCCTCCCAATAAATTTGAATACAGCACAAGATTACAAGTTGAAGTAAACTTGAAGTCAAGTCATAAGAATATGGGTTCTTAAAAGGAGTCAACACATGTCAGATTTAATCTCTATAGGCGAACTGGCGAAGCGCGCTGGCATCAACGCCAGTGCTATCCGGTTTTATGAAGAACGGGGCTTGCTAGAAAGCGTCACTGCTGCTGGTCAACGTCGGCACTTCAAAAAGGACAGTTTACGCCGGATAGCGTTTATACGCGCCGCACAAAACGCCGGTTTAAGATTGGAAGAAATTGAAGTCACGCTCAAGCAACTGCCCGACCAACGAACACCCAATAAAGCCGATTGGCAAAAGCTCTCCAGCGCCTGGCAACCATTGTTACAGCAACGCATTGATGCATTGATTGCACTACGTGATCAATTAACGTCTTGCATAGGCTGCGGTTGTCTCTCACTCAAATCTTGCGCGCTTTACAACCCGCAAGATCAAGTTTCCAGCAAAGGTGCCGGGGCGCGTTTTCTGTTAGGTGACCGCCCAGACAAATAAATTTATTAATTATGAATCGGCATCACCGCCAAGCTCTGCCGCACCTAACAAATTTTGCGCAGCATCCACCGGCAAGGCTTCAACATCTTTTAACTTGCGCGTCATTTGCCGCGTGCGTACTTCTGCCTGATCAATGTTTCTCGCTGCTTTTTCCAGTGTTGCCTTGGTTGCAGCCAATACATCACCAAACTTAGAGAACTCGGTCTTTACCGCGCCCAGTACTTGCCAGACTTCAGATGAGCGTTTTTCAAGTATCAACGTACGGAAACCCATCTGCAAGCTATTTAACAGCGCAGACAAAGTGGATGGCCCTGCAATTGACACTCTGCACGTACGTTGTAAATCGTCTGCCAAACCAGGCCTGCGCATGACTTCCGCATATAAGCCTTCGGTCGGTAAAAAAAGAATTGCAAAATCAGTCGTTAATGGAGGCGAAACATATTTTTCTGAAATTGTTTTCGCTTCAGAACGTATTGCGCGTTCCAGCTCTTTACCAAAGCTTGCCACCCCTTCCGCATCAGCACGTTCTGCTGCATCGAGTAAACGTTCGTATTGCTCTTTCGGGAACTTTGCATCAATCGGCATCCAGACGGGGGCTTTACCCTCTTCTTTGCCGGGCAATTTGATGGCAAACTCTACCCGCTCACCAGTGCCGGGAATAGTTTCGACGTTCTTGGCATATTGGTCTGGCGTCAGCATTTGCTCCAGTACCATCTCCAATTGCACCTCGCCCCAGGTACCGCGCGTTTTCACGTTCGTCAATACACGTTTGAGATCACCGACGCCAATCGCCAATTGCTGCATCTCGCCCAAGCCTTGATGGACTTTTTCAAGCCGGTCGGAGACTAGCTTAAATGATTCACCTAAGCGTTGCTCTAAAGTTGCATGCAATTTTTCATCAACTGTCTTGCGCATTTCTTCCAGCTTGCTGGCATTTTCAGCTTGCAGCTGTTGGATTTTTTGCTCCAAAGTCGCCCGAATTTCGCTCATGCGTTGGGCATTGGATTCTGTGAGGTTAACCAGTGTCTGATTCAAAGTATCGGCAAACAATTTAAGGCTATTGCCCTGCTCTTCACGTGCATTCTGACTTTGCTGTATCAAGGCCAGACGCATTTGCTCTAACTGTTGGGCATTACTTTCATTGAGTTTTGCCAATTGTTGAGAAAAACCATCGATCTGACCTTTTTGCAAGGTAGCGACGCTCGTCAATTGGGTCGCCATTCCTTGCTGCAAACGGGAAAAACTTGTTCCCAACTCTTGCCGCGTCGCCAATGCAGTTGATTGCACTTGCTCGCGTAGCGAACGCTCCGTGCGCTCATCGCTCAACAGTTGCTGTTGCTGCGACGTCTGCAAAAAGTGCTGCAGTGTTTGCAAATCCAAACCTTGCTGATCTTTTTGCGCACTGCTGGTACGGATCAATAAGATCACGATCAAGATAAGGACGAGCAGCAATGCCGCCAATATTACGAGTTCAAATGTAGTCATGTTTTCAAAAAGCGGAAACCTTCAGTTGTATGGCAGTGCACGCAAGTATGCAGAATCAACCCGGGGTATTACGCATCCAATCGGCGGTTTGGTAAAACGACTGCATCAAATGCTGCTGCAAGCCTTCTTCAATGCCGACATCCTGCATCGCCCACGCCATACAACGTAGCCATTGATCACGCTCAGCGCTGGCAATCGCAAATGGCAAATGACGGGCACGCAGCCGTGGATGACCAAACTGACTGATGTACAAATCTGGCCCACCCATCCAACCAGACAAAAACCAGAACAATTTATCGCGCGAACTATCCATGGGTACCGGATGCATCGCTCGGATACCTGCGAACTCCGGCTCCAATTCCATCAGGTCATAAAATCGATCGACCAGGTGACGCAGATTATCTGCGCCACCGATCAATGCATACAAATTCGATTTTTCTTCTTCCGCATCGGCATTGCTTTGTTCTTGCTGATCTGCTTGCTGATCTGCTTGCTGATCTGCTTGCTTAGTATCTTGCTTGATTTCGTGCTTCATTTCATTATTCATTACTACTCACAAAAGAAATTTCTCTGCCGCATTAGTGCGACATGTTCTACAAAACTGGTCTGCCTTGCTGCAACCATTGCTGCACAGAGGCACGTTGCCACTGATGATGTGCATATTCGACGAGACGTGCCGGTACTGCTTCATGATGTTGCACAAGACGATGCAGCATTAAGGCCAGATCTGTATCAGCAATGCTCCATTCACCAAACATATTTTTCTGACCGACTGGCAATAAGGTCTCAACAACAAAATACAGATTTTGTGCTACAGCTAAAGCCGTTTCCGATAAAGGTGAAAATTTTTTGCCATAAAAAATACCTTGCGTATTGCGCTCAACGCGAATCGCCATCAGGTCACTACGCAACCATGCTTGAACTTGCCTCGCTCTGGCGCGTCGCTTTGCGTCTTTAGGATACAAAGCAGGACCCTCAAATACTTCATCCACATATTCAGTAATGGCAGAAGATTCAGATAAACTAAAGTCACCATGCAGCAAAGTTGGTACTCGTTGGGTCAGGGATTTTTCGGTAAAGTCTTTCTCATGATTTTTCTTCGCTGCCAGATCTACTGTGATTAATTCAAACGGCAGTTTCTTTTCTTGCAGGGCGACAAAAGCTGACATCGCATAGGGACTGCAAAATTGGCTATCGACATATAAACGCAAAGCGTCTTCAGAATGGCTTGCCATAGTTATCCTTCAAAAATATTTAAATTCAAATTTCAATAGCGGTTCAACTTTCACGCAGGCTCAACAGTGGCGGTTGATTTAACACATTGCGCAAACCTACCCACCCACCAAACAAGGCACATGCCGCGCCAATAAATACGCCAACAAGCCACACTAGTGGCGAAAAATTCCATTCAAAATTAAAGCTGAAATGCGCCAGCGCCCAGCCTACAGCAGACGCACCACTTGCCGCCAATATACCTGCAACACTGCCAATCAGCAGGAACTCTATCCATTGCGCGTGGGACAATTGCTTGCGGGTCGCCCCCAAAGCTCTAAGTAACGCCGCTTCACGTTGCCTGACGTCCTGTGATCCCGCCAGTGCAGCGTACAACACCAGAACACCCGACGCCAACGTGAATAAAAACAAAAATTCTACGGCAGTAATGACCTGATCCAGCACGCTCTGCAATTGCTTAATCATGGCACCAACATCTACAACCGTCAGATTCGGATAATCGAGCGTTAATTGATTTACAAAACGCACATCATTTGCAGGCAAACGAAATGCGGTGATCCAGGTCACTGGCATATCGACCATGGATTTTGGATTAAGGACAATGAAGAAGTTAACCCGCATCGAGCCCCAGTCGAGCTTACGCAAGCTGGTCAACTTTGCCGTAACTTGCTGTCCGGCGATGTCAAAACTTAGTTGATCACCCAATTTAAGTTTGAGTGTTTTAGCAATACCAATCTCAACCGACGCCTCGGGTTCAATAGCACTGCTATCATCAAACCATTTTCCAGCGGTAATTTGATTTAATGCTGGGATTTCATTCATTGCCGATAAATTAAACTCTCGGTCAACCATGCGTTTCGCCTGATCTTCCTCGTAAGTTTCTGCGGTCACGGCTTTGGCGTTCACGGCAATCAAACGTCCACGTATCATCGGATACATAGATGGGTGATCAAATGGCGCAAGCTTTGCCGCGATCTCGTCTTTTTGATCAGGCTGTATATTGATCACAAAATGGTTCGGTGCATCAGCGGGCGTTGATTTTTTCCATGCTGAGATCAAATCGCCTCTGACCACCGTCAACAACAGCAATGCCATCAGACCCAGTGCCAAAGCCACGATCTGTATCACGGTGGCTCCTGGTCGACGCTGCAATGCAGTGACTGCAAAACGCCACGATGTGGATTGAAACACATTGCGCACGCGTTTCAATGACATCACACACAACCAAGAGATCAACGCAAACCCTAATAAGCCAACTAAAAAACCAGCAGAGGTCAGCAGGCCTAATTTCACATCACCCGTTTGCCATAACAATAGCCCGACAAACATCGACAAACCCAATACATAAGTGACGATAGTTAAGGCTTGCGGCGCATCTTGCTCGCGTCGGATAACGCGATTGTGTGGGACGTTTCTCAGTTGCAAAACCGGTGGCAAAGCAAACCCAACCAACAGTAACAAGCCAGTGGCGACACCATGCAAGGCTGGCAACCAGCTTGCCGCAGGCAAATCTTTCGCTAGTAAATTACCCAGCCATTCGAGCAACACATAGTGAGCAGCATAGCCAACGGCGACACCAACGATACTACCCAATAATCCCAGCAGCAAAAACTCTGACAGGTACATCATCGTGACCTGATTTTGTGTCAAGCCCAGACAACGCAACATCGCACACGCATCGAGATGTCGCAACATAAAGCGGCGCGCAGCCATGGCGATTGCCACTGCAGCCAGCATCGCAGACAATAAACTGACGAGCGATAAAAACTGTTCTGACCTATCCAGCGTTGCCCGCATTTCAGGACGACCAGATTGCAGCGACTCTAGTCGTACTCCTTTGAGTTTTTGTTGCTCAATCTGTGATTCTAATTGCGTCTGAAATTGCGCAATTTCTTTGTTGGCACCCGCCATGAGAAAACGGTAAGTTACGCGTGAGCCATTTTGCACTAAATTGGTCGCAGGCAAATCAGTCACTGCAATCATAACGCGCGGTGCAAAATTCATAAAACCGGCACCGCGATCAGGTTCATCGGCAATAGTATGAGTGAATACAAAAGTCATATCACCCAAGCGTAATTTATCGCCTGGCTTCAGATTCAACGCAATCTGCAAAGAGGGGTCTATCCAAACCGTACCCGGTGCAGGAATATCGTCGGTGGCGACTTCCCGGTCAACACTACCCACGCGTTGATTCAGCTTCAACTTACCCCGCAAAGGGTAATGTTGACTGACCGCTTTGAGCGAGACCAGCTTAGCCAAAGCGTGATCGCCCTCACCGGCAATCCCCATGCTAGAGAACACCACGGTCTCAGCTGTTTGTAAGCCACGCTTCTTCGCTTCGGTTTTCCATTCTGGATTGACTGACTGATCAGCGCTGACCAATAAATCAGCGCCCAGCAATTGATGGGCGTCGCGATTAAGTCCACTACGCAGACGATCGGCGAAAAAACCGACAGACGACAAAGAAGCTACAGCAACTATTAAAGCAACTAGTAAAAACCGCAATTCACCAGCGCGCCAATCACGCATCGTCATGCGCCATGAGAGTCGAAACATCATTGCCTTTCGTCAGATCACCAATAGTTATTACGAGTTCACCAACAAACATAACCGGAATTGCGCCCCCATTTGCTTATATTGGCAAGACTACCCGGAACCACAATTCCCATCAGATTTATCTATCAAGCGCTCAAAGCAGCAGCGAAATCGCTCAGCAAATCCTGCGTATCCTCGATCCCTACCGATATCCGTATCAATGAGTCGGCAATACCCATCTCTGCACGTTGTATGGCGCCCATTTCAAAGAAAATTGTGTGCGCCACCGGTATCACCAGAGTACGCGTATCACCAAGATGGGTGGCATTGATAGCTAGTTTGAGGCGATTCAGATAATCAAAACAATCAATTTCTGGTTTTAATTCCAGACTCAGCAAGGCGCCATAAGCGCGGAATAAATCAGTTGCCAACTTGTGCTGTGGATGTGATGGCAATCCAGGGTAATACACAGCCGCCACACGCGGATCCGCCTCCAGCATTTGCGCCAGCGCCAGGGCATTTGCGCATTCGCGCTCCATACGCAAGGCAAGTGTCTCTGCGCCGACCGCGATCTGATGCGCAGCATCTGGCGATAAAGTTGCGCCAAAGTCACGCAAGCCTTTGGCACGTATTTGTGCCATACCCTGTTGCGCGGACGCTTGTTTGCGAAAGTTGTCGGCAATATTTGGATAGGCGCTCCAGTCGAACAAACCAGTATCTGTGATTGCACCACCAAGCACATTTCCGTGACCGGCGATCGATTTAGTCAACGAATTGATAACCAGACCAGCATGAACAGACTTAGGCTGAAACAGATACGGCGACGCCATCGTGTTATCAACCACAAACAGAATACCGCGTTCGCGGCACAAGGCACCGATACGTTTCAGATCAGCGATCTGAGTCCGAGGGTTGGCAATTGTTTCTACAAAAACCAGACGCGTTGCGGGTGTCAACACAGCCTCAACGTTAGCAACATCGGTCGCATCAACTAAACTTAACTCGATACCCTGAGATTTTGCAGTCTGCCACAGGCTATTGGTGTTCCCAAACAAAAATCGGGATGAAACCACATGATCACCCTGACGTAGCAATGCCTGAAACACTGCTCCAATAGCTGCCATACCGGTTGCAAAGGTAATCGTTGATGCGCCACCTTCCATCTTAGTAATTTTGTCTTCTAACGCCGCAACCGTCGGATTGCCCTGACGACCATAACGATATCCCGATTGCTTACCCTGAAACACTTGCGCCAAATCACGCGCATCCTTGTATCCAAATAGTACCGAGGTATGCACTGGCTTATGGACGGACCCGTGTTCTATGTCTTTTTGGCGGTCGCTATGCAGAATAGTGGTGGTAAAGCCGTAGGAAGTTTTATCGTTCATCTTAGTATTGTAGAAATTAATCGCTGGAATTAGTCGTTGAATATGAGTTCAAAAAGCTGCATTACAAAGTATAAGTGTAACGCAGAAGCGACGATCTCTATGCAATCCTAATAGATATGTAAATACTTCATTGAGCTGCATTGAGCTGCATTGAGCTCAATGCAGCTCAATGCGGTTCTTACAAGTTCGAAATTTCATTTGGCATTAAACGCCGACATTGCCTTGCGATAGCCATATTGCCATTGCAAATTAATCATCTCAACAAAGTCTTCGTGGCGCTCGGGAATGCGCAAAGCCAAGCGGTTGCGCAGCCAGAATAGCTGCTTGCTAATTTGATGCTTGACCAGCGCCTGTTCCATGTCTGCCGTATCAACCCAATAATCCGCCTGTTGCTGAAATACTTTATGCAAACGTTGATTGCCGTGTATGCCCATGACCAGACGCAAAGCGGGTACATCGATGAATTTATTGTACAAACCTTTACGTTCCATAATCACTTCGCGACCCAATTTGCGAGCAATTTCTATGGGAAAAAGATCCAACACGCCGCCCATATAATGATGCTCACCAATTTGATGACAACGGAAATAATACATGTCAGCAATTGATGCGCGTACCGCATCAGCAACCGGTGTTTGCGTCTCAAATAGCAATTGATCAGCGACAGCACTATGTTTCCATTCGGCACTGGCGAGCGGGGAACACATGCCATCCAATATGCTTGCTACGCGATGATTAGAGAAAATAGTTTCGGCATACAATTTCCGATTGCCGCGCAACTGACCTACTTCAGATTTAGAAAACAATAATCGCCCGGCGACGATTGCCAAATCCGGCGCGCCACTGTAATGTATATTGTCAGGCAAAGGCAGCACCGCCGGAATATCGAACAGATAATCCTGAAACAGGTCCGGAATACGTCTAACATCATTCGCAAACAAAGCACGTTTGGCGACACCGCCTATTGCTTTGAGCAGGCTCTTTTCAGGATTGGCTTGCAGTCCACGCCAAAATGCGTGCATTTGTGCCGATGTCAGCCACGCTAAACGCTGCGCATTATCGGGCAAATGATGAATAATCGTGCCAGCTATCGCAGCACCACAACTGGCTAAAATTACATCAGGCGTTTTTCCACGCTCCTGACAAGCAGCATAAATCCCCAGGTAATAACCAAACCGGAATCCCCCACCTGCCATGACCAGACAACGTTGATAACCCTGTCCCTCGCCCTCTGCATGCTGGCTTTTTTCTATATGATGCTCTGACAAAGCAAATCCTTTAATTTCCACTGAATTCCACTGAACTTACAAAAAGTATTGGGTAAGAGTGTAAATGCTTAAGCCTCTAACGAAATAAATTATTTCAATAAAAACGCTTCAATCAACTCCGCCAACAAGGCGGGCTGGTCGTGATGCAACATATGTCCTGCATCGAGGATCATTTCTTTTTGCAAATCCGGAATATACGCAAGGCGACGATCAATTTCTTTTTGCCCTTCTTCTTTTGGTCCCATCCAATGCCAGACATTTGTGTCATCGGCTTGCATCCACAGCACCGGTGCCGTAATTTGCTCCCAACATGCCATTACTTCTTCAACACGGAACAGCAAAGGGCTAGTTTGTTTGTGTGCAGGATCGCCAAGAATTTCCCAACGTCCTTCGGCATTTTCACGCGACCAGAACTCAGACAAAAACGCTGCACGTTCATTGGTTAATCTTGGATTAGTCTTTTGCAGACGCGCCGCCACATCCGATTGCGATGCGTAAGTACGCAATTCTGGCTGCTGACGCAGTTCGTCCAGCCATTTGCGATAACGACCAGGGGCTTGTTTTGGATGCGTGGTCGGCATACCAAAACCTTCCAGATTGACCAATTTGCGCACGCGTTCCGGCCGCGTACCTGCATACAGGCCAACCACATTGGCACCCATGCTATGCCCGAGTAAATTCACCGCACCGTCAGGTACATAATGATCAAGTAGAGCATCCAAATCGCCGAGATAATCTGGAAACCAATACGTATCCGTACCTGGCGCATCAGTCAAACCAAAGCCACGCAAATCAGGAGCAATTACATGCCAATCTTGCGTAAAATGGTCGACCATAAATTGAAACGATGCTGATACATCCATCCAGCCATGCAGCATAAAAATCACTGGTGCATCCGGTTTCCCCCAATGACGAACATGGTATTGTAAGCCGCGAATCTGAATGAATTCGGAACGCGAAGCGGAAATAATCGATGATTGAGTGGATGTCATGGCAATATACAATTTTCTTCGGAAGCTACGAGAAATTACTATCAGCAATTGTGCGAAGCTATGGCAATATGCATTAGCATAGAACAACGGTCAGAAATAAAATAACACATAATAGAACGACCGTTCGATAATTATAACGGAGACTGGATGAAACTGCAGGAATCAATTCCAAACTGTACGACAGAAGATCAGTATCAGAGCCTATATCAAGATTTTTATTGGGAAGTTCCGGAGCATTTGAACATTGCCGATGTCTGCTGCCGCCGTTGGGCCGACGAGACAAAACGCACCGCCATTTTTTATGAAGACAGCACCGGCAATTGCAGCAAGACCAGCTACGCCGAGTTATATAAAAAGTCGAATCAGCTTTCCAATTTATTACGTCAGCAAGGGGTTCAACGCGGCGATGTCGTTGCCTGTATCTTGCCACAACGACCAGAAATGGCGATCACGATCATGGCCTGCCTGCAATTGGGCGCTATTATTATGCCCTTGTCTTTTTTATTTGGTTCAGAAGCGCTGGAGTACCGCTTAGGCCATAGTGAAGCAACGACCCTGATTCTGGATCAAAGCGGGGTCGATGCGTACATGCAAATCGCCGATCGATGCACGTATTTAAAAACCGTGATCGGCGTTGATTGCCGCCACGTGCCTAAGAATTTCGCGGCATTGGAATGGGAAACCTATGTCGCTGACATGTCAAGCAACTTTAAAAGAGAAAAGACCCGCGCCACCGACCCGGCCATCCTGATTTACACCAGTGGCACCACGGGTGATCCTAAAGGCGCCCTGATCCCACACTCAGCAATTCTCGGCAACCTCGCTGGTTTCGTTGCATCACAAAACTGGTTTCCTCAAGAAAAAGATGTGTTCTGGTCTCCAGCTGATTGGGCCTGGACCGGCGGCTTAATGGATGCCTTACTGCCGACCTTGTATTTCGGCAAATCTATCGTCGCATATCAAGGTCGTTTTAGTGCTGAGACCGCTTTTTATCTCCTGCAGAAATACAAGGTCACGAATACCTTTCTGTTCCCGACCGCCTTAAAAATAATGATGAAGGCCTTCCCTAAGCCGCGTCAGCACTACAAACTCAAGCTACGCGCCATTATGAGCGCAGGCGAGTCAGTGGGCGAAACAGTCTTCAATTGGTGTCAGACCGCGCTGCGCGTCACACCAAATGAAATGTTCGGACAAACCGAAGTCAATTACATCGTTGGCAACAGCCATCAACGCTGGCCTGCCCGACCAGGCAGTATGGGGCGCCCTTATCCCGGTCACAGAGTCGCTTTAATCAATGAATCAGGAGCCGAAGTGCCGCTGGGCACAATCGGTGAAGTTGCGGTCAATCGCAACGATGTTCACGGTCATCCTGACCCAGTTTTCTTTATGGGATATTGGAAAAATAATGCCGCCACCCGCAACAAATACAGCGGTGATTGGTGTCGTACGGGCGATCTGGCAATTGCCGATGCAGATGGCTATTTATGGTATCAAGGACGTGCCGACGATATGTTTAAAGCAGCCGGCTACCGCATCGGCCCTTCAGAGATAGAAAACTGCCTGATTCAACATCCGGCAGTAGCGAATGCGGCTGTGGTACCAAAGCCAGATAAAGATCGGGGCAACCTCGTCAAAGCCTATGTCGTTTTATGTAAGGGCTTTATTGGAAATGCAGATCTCATCAAAGATTTGCAAGCCCATGTACGGGGCAAGCTGGCGCCCTACGAATATCCAAAAGAAATTGAATTCATCGATGGCCTGCCTATGACAACCAGCGGTAAAATCCAAAGACACTTACTCCGACGCCGAGAATCAGAACGCAGCAAACTCAAAGCTAAATAAAGCGCTTGCAAACTAGGGACGAACGATCAGTCTGGAACTGATCGCTTGTGCCGACTGTTCGATGAGATCATCGATCGCCTTTCCAAACGGCGTAAAACGAAATGCTTCGCCATCGAAACTATAATCTTTTCCGACCAACACATCGCCAGTGGCACTGCCGGTAAATTTAAAACTTTCTATCAGGGTTCCGGCTTGTGCATCATAGACGTAAATCTCCACATCTAAAGCACGGATTTTCTTTTCCCAAAGACCGAACATTAAAGGCTGAATGCGAATGCCAGCATTTCTGACATCTCCTGAGATGACGTACCGTGCCTTATACGTTTCCGCAACTTGCGCCAACATTTTGGGGGTCGGTGGATTTAATTGCCAATTAAACGACAACAACTCTGGTGTGCTTCTGACTGAAAATTGTTGACCTTGCTCCAACCGCCGCGCCAGCTCTCTGGGAAAACCCTGAGCAATATCGTCGATATCAATCAACTGTGTAGGGTGAGCAACCGCAAAGCCTGTCAGTAGTACACTTCGCCCCGCATCACGCGCAGGAATCAATGCCTGAGCCGCGCAAAAATCCGATACAAATGTCATTACAGACACTAAAAAAAATGCCAATAAGCGCGGATGAATCAAGGTCATTTTTAACCTCAAAAGAAATCAAAACTTCACGTATTAACTAGTCAGTTATAAGAAACGAATTAAGAGATCATCCCTGGACATGCTTTGAGCTAAATATCTAACCAGACCAGTGCCAACACGATACCTTACCCTATAATATCGGCAGATATTGTCAATTCATTAGCTTATAGCTCAACAAAAAAAGTTGTATTTGAGCTATGATGAAAAGCAAAAAATACCTTACCGTTGCTCCCCTACTTCTTTTTCCTATTTTCATGGCCAAAAGTCCTGACGTTCAACTTCATATCAGCCCTGCGCATCCCGACTACGCCGACGCACTTCTCGCTTTTGAACTTGAGAATCGCGCGCATTTTGAACATTGGATCGCCAGCCGCGGTGACCTGTTTTATTCAAAAGAAGCCGTCCGCAAAAGTCTGGAACAAGCACAATGGGCGGCCCATGCGCGCACAGAACTTCACTACCTGGTCTGGCTAGGTGAAGAAATTATCGGCAGGATCACTTTACGTGGCATAGAACGTGAACAGTATTTCAAAGCCTCACTTGGCTACCGCTTTAGCGCCCGCTATGGCGGCAAAGGTTACGCCAGTACCGCTGTCAATAAAATTATTGAGCATGCATTGACCGAATTAAAGTTATGGCGTATCGAAGCCACGATCATAGCCAACAATCTTCCGTCGATCGGTGTGATCCGTAAATGCGGTTTCACTCAATATGGCCACTCCCATGCATCAATTTTGCGCAATGGAATATGGATGGATGCGCTGCATTTTGAAAAACACGCAAAACAGTTTGATGACGGCAAATTGAGCTAAAACCGCATTAAAAAAAACAGTTCAGATAGCGTTTTTTGCAATTCGTCGCAAGACGATGGTGAATCAGACACGTATCGGCCATACTCGAGTCACTTCTGAAACGAAAGAACTCGAAAGTTCAGAACACGCTAATCTAATATTCCAAAAAATTTAAGGTGAAACGCATGCGCCCTATCCTGACTACTGTAGCAATGAGCCTGACTTTGTGCGTTCTAAGCACCAATGTGCTCGCCGACGAACAAATCCGCAACGTCTCAAGCTTCAACATCATTAATACCCAAAGTGCCTGCAAAATTATCGTTGAAGTTGGAAAAACCCAGTCGATCACACTTAGAGGCGATACCCAATTCATTGAAAAATTTAGCACTATCGTGGTTGGGAATGAGTTAGTCATTTCTGACAAAAGTAAACGTCTCAAAATAACCGATGCCGACCAAATTATCATTACCGTTCCAGAATTAAAAAAATTCAATTTCCAAGGTGCGGGATCAACGAAAATCAATAATCTCAATAGCGACAATTTTGAATTATTATACGAAGGTGCTGGCAGCTTGACGGCCAATGGCAAAGTCAGCCACCTGACAATTCGCTCTCAAGGGGTGGGCTCGATTGACACAAAAGATGTGATCGCCAAAGAAGTCGACGTACGTGGTGAAGGTATAGGCTCCATTAACGTGACAGCACTAGAAAAATTAAATGCAACTTTACAAGGAATAGGAAGTCTGACTTACTATGGACACCCACGTACCATCAGTAAATCCGTCGAAGGCATAGGTAGCATCAAAGCTGGTGACTGACAAGCAAAAGCTGCACACGTGGTACTACATATGCATGACAATTAAGTAGATCTGGCTCTGAAGATACCGGCTTCAGAGCTTTTTTTTGCTTATTTCTGAGTTGTTTTACTCACTTGTTGTAGATAGCGAAAATAATTCATACTAAGTATGCTTGATTTAAAAATAATTATTGACCTAGGATTAACATTTAACATTAAATAAAAAAAAAATCTTTTCATCTGCATTTATAACCAATAGCGCAATTCACAATCATGACAAACAAGGTCTTATCAATTCCGACCCCAGCCGAAGCATTTAACGCAGCGGGAATGCCGCACATCGACTTTGCTGACGGTTATTCGGGTCAGGCTGAGCGGGTCTATGCAAGCGCCGAGCAAGCGGCACGCGTTGTATTTGCCAATCCGCCACGTGCCGTCAATATGCTGATGACATTACGCAACAAGATCATGCACCCCTTTGGGATAAAGGCTGGTGTTGATTTTCGCGATCTCGGGCTGGGGAAAATAGACGTCTTTCCGATCATTTCTCGTACAGAAAATGAAATTGTTGTTGGTGGCGACGATAAGCACCTTAATTTTCGGATTTGGATCAGTATTCAAGCCGGTCCGAACGGCTCCAAAGTAAGCATGTCCACTCTGGTTAAAATCAACAATCTCTTTGGCAGAATTTACCTGTTCACCATCATGCCGTTTCATAAGCTATTGTCACGCACAATGTTACGACGAGCACTCAATAAGTCTGACAACAATTCGCCAAACACGAGATAGCTTATAGCCATATTGAAAGCAACGCACAAATACGGCTATACAATCCAGTATCCTCAGAGTTGCGAGAAAATTTATTTAGCTATTGAAGATCGGCTTCGCAAATTACGAATGGATGCGGCGAAAATCGGGGAAGTCCAACCCACGTAGCGAGATTTCAATATTTCAACTTTCTCGATTGTGCGGGACTACGGCTAACGCAAAGCTTTATCGAGACGCCGATATCTTTTGAATTTTTCCGGACGCGATATCGAAATCAAATTTATATTGAACCAAGTTTCCATCAATATCCGCTTGAAATACCGCAGAAAAACAATTTTCCGTATCGTCTGTAGATGGCTCAAACCAGCAAAAAGATCCTGATAGATTCTTACCCATGACAACCTGCAGGTTTGGGATTGAGTAAAGTAAGTCTCCCGTACTCTCAATTACGCTCATTGCTGAAAGTGGAGCCCGATTTACATCATAAGTCTCAATCAATGCGATTGATGTCTTTCCCGGCAGCAGTTTCGCCAATACTCCCTCAGGAAATTGCTTGGAAACGATTCGCCCATCTGATTGCCAGCGCAATTCCGTTACGATGCACGGAGCCCAACCCAGATCGATCATTTGTCTCGGCTTGAGACTCTCGTCGATGATTTTTCCATCAAGTCGTACTTTGACAAAATTAGTAATAAGTCCCATCGCAGAATGACTTTCTTTCGCTAAAATAATACCAACCAAAAAAAAAATCCCCATTCTAAGCAACACATGGACAGAGTGTTTAAAATCAATCCATATTGAGGAGCAGACAGCTCCTCAAAAAAAACGCATTGAATCCCTTTTTTCCATAGACTGGAAAAGTCGCTTAGGATAGCGATTCTCTCACGATAGCACCTACCATCATTTTGACGGAGTCATCCAACAAGCATCCAAAAAATTGTGTCCCATCCAAATTTGCTTCGCCAAGATCTTGACCGCGCAAATCGCAATTTTCAAACGAAGCACCATTCAAATCAGCTCCGGCAAACGTCACATCGCTGAAAATGACATCCGTAAACTCACTACGAATCAAATTGGCCGCACGAAAATCAATCTTGATCAAGCTGCATCTGTAGAAAGTCGCCTTCGATAGAAATGCCTTTGTAAAACTTATGTCCTTTAACGTTGTTTGTGTAAAAGTCGATCCAATCAATTTCATACCTCGGCAATCGCATGAACAGAAGTTTGATTGAATCGCAATCAGGTCCGTGAGATCGGATGCATGGAAATTCACGTTCCGTACGACCAGGTCAGAAAGCACCAAACCCAATTCCCTGGACGACTGTTCAGCAGCGATGCGATGTAACGCGTTCATGGAGCTGTCTTCCGATATCTCACTTGTTGATTGAATCGAAAATAATTTCATTTTTCTTTCTTTATGTATTGATTTCGTCGACGTTCAAACACGATAACATGAAATATTTTGGTGCAGGTCATTGGTACAGACCACTCTACAGCATGGCATATGCTCATAGAATCAATTTGCGCGATTAGCGGAGTAGGCACGTAAGTTTTCTTTCATTTCGGTGAGTTTAGCCACTTCGTCCGGCAGTCCATTCTTGATGAATTCATCCAACTGAAAAATCTGGGGAGCAAAATTCCATGTGCTTTTTATTCCGGTAATTGCGGGATCGGTGCCCAATACCCGACGCAACATTTCAGGACTTCTGGATAAGGTCGCCTGCATAAGTACATAGCTAGGAAGTGGCGTTTTAATTCCGTGTTCCAGTAGCCAATCAAAGATATCGACTCTACCAGCTCGAACCGCATAATAAATTGGTGGGTGCCTGTATTGATCGGACTGATCAGGATCGCCTGCCGCTACGTGCCTTTGAATGAATTCTTTCACGCTCAAGTATTTTGTCAGACGCGTTTCATATTGATCAGTCTGGTTAACTGGATCTTCCGGTTCAAATTCTCTATACGACTTCAACATTTGATAGGCATGCTCCTTATCTCCTGCGGCATTGTAGTATGCTTCAAGCGCCTTGAATACGCCCGGCCACATTTGATTTTTCCCTTTGCTAATGAGTTTCTCGAGCGCTTTAATTCGTTCCTGGTTATTTTGTGGCGGCACCAATAATAGCTGCTTCATTTGGATATAGATGCTGGTTGGGTCAATCTCGCGAGCCTTGTTCAAGATATCAATATTTCGCTGTGATCGTTCGTCCTCTCTCGTGAAACCAGCAGTCCTAATGCCATTCGTTGTGTTTTCAAATTTTATAACGGTCGGCACATACGGCACCCAACTATAAATCCGAGCTGCATAGGTAAAGTCACCGGCACGTTCTGCCGCTTTAGCGGCCTCAATTAACTCATTGCGATACGATTCTGGATCATCCTTATACCTGTCCGAATTGCCATCAGAATCGCGTCGAATCCGGCCAAAAATATATACATACGGGGCACTGGGCGATTTGATCGATTGATCACGTTTCAGCACAATCTTTTCAGAATGTGTATTTTCACCGGGATGCAAATCGAAGCTGACAAAGCCGGGCACAAACCCAAAGTTAAGAGCGACATACTTCGCTTTTATCAGCGCGGGCCGGACTGTTTCATATTTCAGTACCTCCTGGGTGCGCCCATCTTCGTTTGTTGGAGTGAGCGTGTCAAAAGCGCGCCCAGATCCTATTGAATCAACATGGGCAGGGAAAAACCCTGGTCGAAACGATCCCGCAAATTCAGGCACGTCTCGGTATCTGCCAGCTACTCTGTCCAGATATTCCAACGACAAATCCGGCCCCTGAGTGGAGGGAAACAAGCCAGGTCGCACTCGAGGTGTAACGACCCGCCAAACTTCTGCAAATGGGACCGGATGTCCTTGCTCGTCAACTACGTCGATTACGATAGCCGCATCTCTCTCACGTACAACCAAATATTCTGGCGTAGCTGCATACACACTAATCGTGATCGTACTGATCGCTATCACTGCACTCATAACTGCAAGAAACGAACATGCTTTCTGCGTATCACTCTTTAGCATTGATTGACCCTTTTAAATTTTAATAGGTAGCCTCGTATCTTGTTAATGGGGACGACAAACCAAAAGTTTGGTCGGCGCCTTTTCGATATCTAGCATAACTAACCTGGAAAATCCTTATTCATATTATCTGCAAGAAAAATTAAAATCAAAAAAGAATGCTTGAACGCATCACGGCAAATGAGCTGTTTAATCATAACCATAACGAAAAACAACAGACTCCAATGCCAACATATTAGAAATACGAACTTCCAGTAAAGATTGCAGCGTGAAAACACTTTATCGATGCTAGTGGTGCGAAATACCCAATGGAACCATTGCGATTTCCAACTGGCAAAGACATTAAGACGGTCATTGGCTCTATGAACGATTTCAATGTTGAAATCAATGATAACGGGCCGAATGTGTCTTTTCAGGCATCGATAGTTTCTAAGATGAATAGTGATGGTGGTGAATAGAATCTGCTTAATGTTGACGCCTATACAGGTGATGACGAGCAGAAACTGCTGGTTCGAGAAAGCCTGGAAAAGTCTGATTAAAAGAATTCTAAAAGAACTATTCAAGGTTTCTGGCCAGCTTGTGCTCATTGATGATGCTAGCAATACTCCGCAGAGTATTGAACCTTAGTGAACCAACTGACAAAATTAATAGCTTATGAGTAGCATAAAATATGCTTCAACTATTTTACTATTTCAACTTATATCATTATTTGATATTCAACACTTATGTTTCCAACGCCTGCAACTCAGCTTCACTAAATCCCGCTTCTTTACGCGCATCGAGATTAAATGGTCCGCGTAATTTAGGGGCTTGATATTGCGCTGCCAAACGTGAATACGTTGTTATCGTGTCGATTCCCTGGGCATCGCAAAGGCTTTGGTACCAATAGTTACCAATCGCCACATGACCAATTTCATCACGATAAATAATCAATAAAATATCAGCGCCTTCCCTATCTCCCGCTTGCGCTAATTTTGCCGACAAACCTGGAGTGACATCCAAACCACGTGCTTCTAAAGTGCGTGGGACCAATGCCAGACGAGCAAGTAAATCATCCGTGGTTTTTTCTGCCATTTCCCACAAACTATTGTGCGCAGGAAAAGCACCATAGTGATATCCCATAGTACGCAAATGCGCTTCGAGCAATTGAAAATGATAAGCTTCTTCTTTGGCGACTTTCAACCAATCGCGATAGAATTTCTCTGGCATCCCGGCAAAGCGCCACAAAATATCTGCCGCCAGGTTGATTGCATTCATCTCGATATGTGCCAGAGCGTGAACCAGTATCGCACGCCCTTCTACCGTTACCATAGAGCGACGACCGACTTTACCTGGCGCAATCAGTTCTGGTTTCTCTGGGCGGCCAGGTATGCCAACTGATACTGCGAATTGCTTCTCACAATCAACCAGCACATCATCAGGAATGGCGGACAATAGTGCGCATTTGGTATCAG
This sequence comes from Undibacterium sp. Dicai25W, assembly GCF_049340505.1. Lineage (NCBI taxonomy): Bacteria > Pseudomonadati > Pseudomonadota > Betaproteobacteria > Burkholderiales > Oxalobacteraceae > Undibacterium > Undibacterium sp. Dicai25W. The sequence continues at coordinate 70,583 of NZ_JBMPOQ010000005.1, forward strand.
TGTCGGTAGCAAGTAAAGCTTGCAAGGCTGTAGCGCGTAATTCCATTAAAAATCCGTTTTCAAAATACTCATTTTTTGTTAAATCTGACGTAAGTGCTAAGGCAGCGTTAAAATAGCAGCTGCATGCTATTCACGCGCTTGGCACACAGCGAAGCTGGGGCGCTTTTGCGTCACCCCTTTTCAGCCTCTATTTTACGGAATTCATATGCCCATTTACCAGTTAGGCGAAATTGCACCTGATATTGATGCCTCAGCTTATATTACTGACACTGCCAAAATTATAGGCAAAGTCAAAATCGAAGCCAAAGCCAGCATTTGGTTTGATGCCACCATCCGCGGAGACAATGAATTAATTACGATCAGTGAAAATAGCAATGTGCAAGAAGGCTGCATTTTACACACTGATCCCGGCTATCCCTTAGTTGTCGGTAAAAATGTCACCATCGGCCATCAGGCGATGTTGCATGGCTGCACCATCGGTGAAGGCTCATTAATAGGCATACAAGCCGTGATTTTAAATGGTGCAAAAATCGGCAAAAATTGCCTGGTAGGCGCTGGTGCATTGGTGACAGAAGGGAAAGAATTCCCTGACAATTCACTAATCATAGGCTCACCAGCCAAGGCAGTGCGCGAACTGACCGAGCAAGATATTCGTGGTATGCACCGGAATACCGACAACTACGCCATGCGTGGTCAATTGTATAAAACAGAACTCAAACGCATAGACTAATTCAGCGATTCGTATGTTTTAAGAAGTGCTTGAGCGTTACAAAGAATTACTCGTTTTAGAAAAAGTAAAAAAATGACTGACACCTTACAAAAATTCATGTTCGAAAACGCTGGCGTCCGTGGCGAGCTGGTTGAACTGGAATCTTCATGGCAACAGATGTTGTCTCATAAAGTCTACCCAAAAGCCGTGCAAACCATTTTAGGTGAACTGATGGCAGCTTCTGCTTTACTGTCAGCCAATCTGAAGTTTAATGGCACCATGATTATGCAAATTCACGGTGATGGTCCGGTTAAGTTGATGGTTGTTGAATGTGATGCAGATCTGCGCATTAGAGCAACCGCAAAATTAGCTGACGACGCCGTTATCGAAGATCACGAAACACTGAAAGAACTCGTTCATGCCCATGGACAAGGACGCTTCGTGATTACCCTTGATCCGAATGACAAAATGCCAGGGCAGCAGGCTTATCAAGGGATTGTCCCGTTAGACGGTGACACCGTCGCGACCGTGATTGAAAATTACATGCTGCGCTCGGAGCAGCTCGACACCAAACTCTGGCTCGCGGCAAATGAAAAAGTCACCCGCGGAATGCTATTGCAAAAACTACCAGAAATCGGCGGTTCGGGCGCGCAAGCAGAAGATGGCGAAGACATGTGGAGCCACGCTGTCATGCTGGGCGACACCTTGAAACACGAAGAGCTGTTAAGCACCGATATTGCAACACTGATGCATCGCCTGTTCTGGGAACAAACTTTACGCGTATTTGATCCTCTGCATCCGGTTTTCCATTGCGGGTGCACGCGTGAAAAAGTCGGCGATATGCTCAAAATGTTAGGTCAGGCAGAAGTAGAATCAGCGATAGCCGAGATCGGCAGACTTGATATTAATTGCGATTTCTGCGGAAAACATTACGGCTTTGACCAGGTTGATTGCACGCAGTTATTCGTTGCTAAAACGTTAGCCGAAGGCACAGTCACACCAACTGAAATTAAACACTAAGTTTTTTCGGCACCAATAAAGCCAGATGGCAAAAAGCGCTCTCGCTAGCACCATCTGGCATCCATCACCGCAAAGACAATCAACCATTAGCAAGCGTCAGCTTGCGCTCTTCCGTATAAGCCCACCAGACAAGCGCTGGTTCGCCATTCATAAACCTGGTGACCGATATGAAGACGTCGATCACGCATGGGTCGTGTTGCTTGCCTGTCAGCCGACACAAACTCTCATATAGTTCATAAGGACAACGCCCGACTAACTGATCTGGCGTATCAATACCAAGAATCTTTAAATCATCTGCGCCCGCTTTACCAATATTAGGTAAGTCAGTTAATTTTTTAAGACGCTGGCGGTCAACTTTATCGGGATGCATATTTTCTTTACTCTCAGATCATAGGTCGCGAGCACTGTAGCTTAATCAGGATTCACCTAAAAATGTGCTTGACCATAACACGGTGTCAGGCTTTATAGTCTCGCAAAATCAATGGAGACTTGCCATGTTATTAAAAATTGGTGAACTTGCAAAACGTACCGGCTTGACCGTACGCATTCTGCACCACTACGACAAAATCGGGCTACTACGCCCGTCAGAACGCTCTGAGTCTGATTACCGCCTGTACAACCGTGACGATATTACTCGCCTGCATCGAATACAGGCTTTACGCCGCCTGAATTTGTCCCTGGCTGAGATTGCCACACTGGTAGAGCAAGATCAAGTCGGGCTGGAGAATGTTGTCTCTGAACAGTTGGCTATGCTGGAACAACAAATTGCCAGCAGCATTGCTTTACGCGACCAGCTTCAACATCTTCAGGAATTACTTCATACCAACCAGGAACCACAACTTGATTATTGGTTAGGCGTAATGGAAATGATGAGTGTCGCCGATAAATATTTTACGCGGGAAGACCTGCATAAACTAAGGCACCATAAAAATGGGAGTGTCTCTCCGGATTTGCGCATGCAAGAATTGATCAAAGAAGCCAAAAAATTATTGCAGGCTGGAATACGCCCGGATGATGTAAAGGCGAAAGATCTGGCGGTGCGGTGGATTACAACGATGAATGAGACCATGCCATCAATTCCACGCTATCTCACTATTATTACCAAGATGCACAGAAATGAGCCTTCGCTACAAACACTGACTGGCGTCGACAACGAATTGATGGATTTCATTACACAAGCCAGTATTGAAGTGCGTTATAGCATTTACAGAAAATATCTGAGTGAGCACGAATTGCGTTGCTTCCGGAGTTCAATGCTAAAGCACTCTTTGGAGTGGGATTTAATTTTTTCAGAAGTGCGTGAACTCATACAAGCTGGCATACCCGCTACCTCTACGCAAACTCTCACGGTATTAAGAAAATGGCGCAGCCTATTTTTAGACGCGTGGGGTGGTGACATGGCAACCATTGCGAAAGTGAGAGAAATTCATGCCAAAGAAAGCGGGGTCTTGTTGGGTGGGAGCATAACCCAAGAACTGATGACTTATGCCAGACAAGGCCTGGTTTATTTGGAAGCAGAAATCAGACAACAATCGAATTAAAGGAAAAATCATGCAGCCACAAATAAAAAAAGAAGCAAAAGCAACTGCAACAACAACAGCAACGGCAAAAGCAACGGCAAAAGCAACTCTATTTAATGATAAAAATTTTCGCTGGCTGATCGGCGGGAGTACGATTTCCATGTTGGGCGATCAGTTCACTATGGTCGCTCTGCCATGGCTGGTGTTAAAAATGACTGGCGACACCTTCATCTTAGGAATCGTGCTGGCAATGTTAGGTGTGCCTCGTGCATTGTTTATTTTTATCGGTGGCGCCATCGTTGATCAATATTCGCCTAAACGCGTCATGATGATCACCAAGTACATCAATACCGTATTGCTCGCCACACTTGCAGGTTTAGTTTTCTCTGGCCATTTGAGTCTATGGATGGTGTACACTTTGGCGCTCAGCCTGGGCATCTCTACAGCATTTAGCATACCGGCTGGAACATCGATGCTCCCGCGCGTGGTCGCTCTGTCGCAGCTTCAAATAGCCAACAGCATTACGCTGAGCATACGTCAGGTCAGCATGTTTTTAGGTCCTGTCATGGCGGGTATATTAATTGCGATCTGTGGGCAATCAGAGAATGCCGGAATTAAAGACTCAACTGGGCTCAGTGCGGCGTTTTTATTGGATTGCGCCAGTTATGCGATTTCAGCATGGACCCTAAACAAAGTGATAACCAGAGACGATGCGCAGAATAAATCTGACGCTGTGAGTATCTTAAAGAATGTCTTCACAGGTTTACAATTTTGCTGGCAACAAAAAGAGTTACGTACTTGCTTCATGTATTGGTCAGCCATCGCCTTTTTTATTATGGGACCTATGCAAATTGCGATGCCTCTGCTAGCGACCAAGCTTAACAACAGCGCTGGCACTTTTGGTTTATTAGCGGGTGCTCACGGTGCAGGAACACTCTTAGGTATGGCAGTTTCTGGCATCAAACCCAATCTGCGTTTTGGCACGCTGGGTGGCACCATGTTATTGATTGATTTTATCATTGCACTTTTGTTTATGCCTTTAGGTTTGGTACAATCTAGCTGGCAAGCGGTGTTGATATTATTGACGATAGCCAGTCTTGGTGGCTATCTGCATGTCGCGGTGTTCACCTGGATACAAACGCAGGTGCCACCTGCCCTGCTGGGCCGGGCAATGAGTATGTTTATGTTTATCTTCATGGGTATAGGGCCGATATCGGCTGCGCTATCTGGTTGGATGATGCGTAGTCTGCAACTGACACAGTTATTCTTTGTCTGTGGAGCTATGTTGATGTTGATCGTTATATTTGCGCTATTTGCGTCACCGATGCGACTAGTAAAGGACAATCGTGCTAGCGCCAATCAGGCTGGCTAAGTCTTTACAAGCATAAAAGTAAGGCAATAAATAAGACAATAAATAAGACAATAAATAAGGCAATAAATAAGGCAATTACCTGCTTAGTAATTGCCTTTTTTGTTTCACTCACGATGAAGCGGAAATTTTAGAATGCAGCGATACCTGTTTGCGCACGACCAAGTATCAGCGCGTGGATGTCATGCGTACCTTCATAGGTGTTCACGACTTCCAGATTCACCAGATGACGGGCAATGCCGAACTCATCGGAGATACCATTACCACCGAGCATATCGCGCGCCATGCGGGCGATATCCAATGATTTACCGCAAGAATTACGTTTCATGATCGACGTAATTTCGACAGCGGCAGTACCTTCATCCTTCATGCGACCTAAACGCAGACAGCCTTGCAGCGCCAGCGTGATTTCAGTTTGCATGTCGGCAAGCTTTTTCTGGATCAATTGGTTAGCCGCTAAAGGACGACCAAATTGTTGACGATCCATGGTGTATTGACGTGCCGTATGCCAGCAGAACTCCGCTGCGCCCAATGCGCCCCATGCGATACCGTAACGTGCAGAATTGAGGCAAGTGAACGGGCCTTTCAAGCCTTCTACGTGTGGCATCAGGTTTTCTTCTGGTACAAACACTTCATCCATCACGATTTCGCCAGTGATAGAAGCACGTAAGCCCACTTTACCGTGGATTGCTGGTGCGGATAAGCCTTTCCAGCCTTTTTCCAGAATAAAGCCGCGGATACGACCGTCGTCAGTTTTCGCCCACACGACGAAAACATCGGCGATAGGACTATTGGTGATCCACATTTTAGCGCCGGACAATGAGTAACCACCTGGAACTGCTTTAGCGCGTGTCACCATGCTGCCAGGATCGGAGCCATGATTTGGCTCAGTCAGACCAAAGCAGCCTATCCATTCACCTGTTGCCAATTTAGGCAGATATTTTTGTTTTTGCGCTTCGCTACCGAATTCATTAATAGGCACCATCACCAGAGAGCTTTGTACACTCATCATAGAGCGATAGCCCGAATCGATACGCTCTACTTCGCGTGCAACCAGACCGTAGCATACGTAATTAAGGCCAGCACCGCCGTATTCGGTGGGGATCATCGAACCAAGCAAACCGAGTTCGCCCATTTCTCTGAAGATGGCAGGATCAGTTTTTTCGTGACGGAAAGCTTCCAGCACTCGTGGTGCGAGTCTTTCTTCACTGTACGCGCGCGCAGCGTCTTGCACCATGCGCTCTTCGTCCGTCAACTGCGAGGACAATAACAAAGGGTCTTCCCAACTAAATACTGCCTTAGCCATCTAATTCTCCTGAATATTTTTTGTGTTAATTTTTACTACGGTATAACGAAACAATCACGAAGCAAGCAAAGCTGAAGATACATCATTTTCTGGTATCTTGCGCTTGCTGCAATAAAGACAAGCCCAATTGCACCCTGCGTACCAGCCAAGGACTAGGACGATAACGCGGGTCGCCGGTGCTGTCCAGCATATTCCGCAATACCAATAGTATACGCGAAGCACCCAATTTGTCGCCCCAGCTTAATGGGCCATCAGGATAAGCCAGCCCTAATACCACTGCCAAATCAAGGTCAGCCGGGCTGCAAACAGCCTGTTGGCTCATATCACAGGCGACATTGACAATACTGGCGATGATACGTTGAGCAACAAAACCAACGCTATCCTGTATCAAATGGACAATACAATTGAATTCTGACAAATTTCTTTTCAATTGTTGCGCCAAATGCGCATCGGTCGCGGGATTTAGCATGACTGTCATTGATACATCGCTTGCAAACATCGTATCCACCCCCACTGTCCGGCGCGCATCCAGTCCTTCTCGTACAACACAGGTACTGACATCTTCGCCAAAGGGGGTGACGATGCACAAAGCGTGTTCAGAGGGCGAAGTGCTGGTATCAAGCGGCATATCACAGTGCGCAAAAAATGCAGATAACAAGGCATGCGCTTCGGTATCTTGCCGACTAATCCAGATCGGAATATGCCAACGCGCATCCACCGACTCAGGAATCGTCGGAGATAGATCAGGGGTCGTTGGGTAGGTATAAAAACCCGCACCGCTTTTACGTCCTAATAAACCTGCCTGCAAGCGTTGCGCCGCTATCTGGCTAGGGCGATAACGTGGCTCTTGATAGTATTGCTGGTAAATTGCTTCCATTACCGGATGCGACACGTCCAGCCCGGTCAGGTCCATCAATTCAAACGGGCCCAATTTAAAACCTGCGCTACGCATGATTTGATCGATAACACTGACATCGGCGACATTTTCTTGAAGAATTTTAAGCGCTTCGGTCACATAGGCGCGTCCGGCGTGGTTGACGATAAATCCTGGGGTATCCTTGGCCAACACTGGGGTGTGTCCGGTTTCCTGCACAAAAATCCGCAATTGCGAAATCACTGCCGTGTCAGTACGTAGACCGTGGATGACCTCGACCACTTTCATCAAAGGTACGGGATTAAAAAAGTGTAGCCCAGCCACGCGTTGTGGCAGCCGGGTCTTTGCAGCAATTGAGGTCACAGACAAGGACGAGGTATTGGTAGCGAGTATGCAATGTTCACTGACCACCTCATCCAATTGTGCAAATAAATCGCGCTTGACATCCAGGTTCTCGATGATGGCTTCTATCACCAGATCACTGGACGCCAATCCCGACAAGGTATCCACCACCCGCAGCTTGGATTTGGCTGCCGAACATAAGTGTGCACTGAGCTTGCCCTTGTCTTGCATTTTATCCCACTGCAAACAAATATCGGCTCTCGCTTTTTCTGCCGCAGCGGTGTTCACATCAAACATGAGCACCTGAAAACCCGCCTGAGCGCTGATCTGTGCGATCCCTTTGCCCATCGCACCAGCCCCCACCACCGCAATGACTCGCAACATAAATTACTCCGGAATAATCGCCGTGACTTCAATTTCTACTTTAGCGCGGTCTTCAATCAACGCAGCCACCTGCACTGCGGTCATGGTTGGATAATGTTTACCAATGATATCGCGATAAGCAACGCCGATTTCTTTGTAAGCACCAACATATTCCTTTTTATCAGTCACATACCAGGTCATGCGCACGATATGCTCTGGCCTGGCATCGGCTTGCGCCAATACTTCCACGATATTAAGCAAGGCCTGACGCACTTGCCCGGCAAAATCATCGGTATGAAATTGTCCTTGTGCATCCCAACCTATCATACCGCTGACGCAGACTGTGCGCCCACTAGCTACAATACCATTCGAATAACCGCGTGGTCTGGCCCAACCTTCGGGTTGAAGAATTTGCATCAATGTTTGCGTCATTTTTCTTCTCCTGATGTAGTCGCAGCAAATTCTTTGAGTAATTCTCTTCCAATAATCAATTGCTGGACTTCACTCGCCCCCTCATAAATGCGCAATGCACGAATCTCGCGATACAGGCGCTCCACAGGCACTTCGCATACGACGCCAAGACCGCCAAACATTTGTAAGGCAGCATCGATCACTTGTTGCGCACTTTCGGTCGCCGTTAGCTTAGCCATTGCCGCTTCTTTGGTGACTTTTTTCCCCTGATCGCGTTGCCAGGCGGCGCGATAAATTAACAAAGCCGAGCTATCAATGGCCGTTGCCATTTGCGCGAACTTTGCTTGTGTCAATTGGAAATCAGCTAAAGTCTGATTAAACATCTTGCGACTTGTCGCGCGATGTAAAGCCTCGTCCATTGCACGACGCGCAAATCCCAGCGCAGCGGCAGCAACTGAAGTGCGGAAAACATCTAAGGTCGCCATCGCCACTTTAAAGCCCTGCCCCGCTTCACCTATACGTTGGGAGGCCGGAATACGGCATTGCGTAAATTTCAGACGTGCCAGCGGATGTGGTGCAATCACGTCGATGCGTTCGGCAATTTCAAAACCGGGCGAACCAGCATCGACAATAAAAGCCGAAATACCACGTGCTCCCGGTGCCTCACCTGTGCGGGCAAACACCACATACATATCAGCAATGCCACCGTTAGAGATCCAGGTTTTTTCGCCATTTAAAATATAATCATTACCATCTGGTGTCGCGGCGCATTGCATTGCTGCTACGTCAGAGCCAGCTTCTGGCTCTGACAAAGCGAAGGCAGCGATTTTTTCACCACGCGCTACGGCACTTAAATAAGTTTGCTTTTGTTCTTCGGCACCGAACAAACTGATCGCACCAGAACCCAGACCCTGCATCGCAAACGCAAAGTCTGCCAGACCAGAATGGCGCGCCAAGGTTTCACGCAACAGGCACAACGCCCGGGTATCAATCACATCCGTCGCCGCACCGTAAGTCTTACCACCAATCGCATGTGTAAGCCAACCACCCTCGCCCAATTGCTTGACCAGGTCTATACATGCCTGATCTACATCATGCCCATGGCCGTCTGAAATATGTTGCGCAGCCCAGGAATCAAGCTGCTGTTGCAAATCACGATGACGCTGATCAAAAAATGGCCAATCCAGATAACTACGGTCGGATTTTGATAATACGTGCGTCATATTTAATCTCCCTCAAATACAGGTTTTTGCTTCGCCACAAACGCATGATAAGCACGATGAAAATCATTGGTCATCATACAAATTGCCTGTGCTTGCGCTTCTGCCTCGATGGCTTCGTCGACGCCCATATTCCATTCTTGCTGCAACATTTTTTTTGTCATTGCATGTGCAAATGTTGGTCCTTCTGCGAGATTTTTTGCGTATTGGCGAGCATCAGACAACACATCATCTGGTGAGCTCAAGCGATTAAAGAAGCCCCATCGTTCACCCTCTTCACCAGACATTGAACGACCGGAATACAGTAAATCAGACGCCCGTCCCTGACCTATCAAACGCGGCAAAATCGAGCATGCGCCCATATCGCAGCCAGCCAGACCAACACGAGTAAATAAAAACGCGGTTTTGCTGCGCGCCGTACCAAAGCGAATATCCGAAGACAATGCCAGGATCGCACCCGCACCCGCGCAAACGCCATCGATTGCCGCAATAATTGGTTGCGGACAAGCGCGCATCGCCTTCACCAGATCACCCGTCATTCGCGTAAAGCTAAGCAAACCTGGCATGTCTAATTGCGTCAAAGGGCCAATGATTTCGTGCACATCACCACCCGAGCAAAAGTTTTCTCCGGCACCAGAAATGACAATCGCTTTGACATCATCGGCATACGCAAGTGCACGAAACAGATCCCTCAGTTCAGCGTAGGATTCAAAGGTCAGCGGATTTTTACGTTCTGGGCGATTCAAAATAATCGTGGCAACCGTATCTGCCACTTCAAAATAAAAATGCTGCGCTTCATAGGTCGCCAGATGCAGGCGGCCACCTGGCAATTGATGCGTTTGTCCCGGGAGGTATTTCATGGTTTATTCCTGTTCAGACTTATTTTCAAACTTGCTTATTGAGACATTCAAGTGATTTTTTACTTGCGATAATAATTCGGACAAATGGGTTTTCTGCTTGCCGGGCATCCCGGAAAATAATTCGGCAATCCAGCGTTCATGCACCGCTGCCATGCGTTGAAAAGCCTCACGCCCGCTAGCTGTAAGCTTGACACTGTAGGCACGCCGATCTTTAGGATCAAGCACCCGCACCACCAGGTTTTCTTGCTCAAGCTGATCGGTAATGCCAGTAATATTTCCGCCAGTGACCATCATGCGCTTGGATAATTCACCCATACGCAATCCGTCCGGGTAACGTTCAAGTTGTGCCATCAGATCAAAACGCGGCAAAGTAATGCCAAACTCGTTGCGAAGACGCGAGCGAATCTCGGCTTCTACCATCACCGTACAAGACAGCATGCGTAACCAAAGGCGTAAAGAATCATGGTGGTCACCAGTCAATCGCGTTTCCAAATCGGAACTGACTTCCAGCTCACCCTTATTCAATTCGGCATCCATTACATTACCTCGCCACCAGCAACAGCAATAGACTGACCTGTGATGGCACTTGCCTGCATCTGGCATAGCCAGGCGACTGTATTGGCCACCTCAGAAGGCTGTACTAATCGTTGCTGCGGATTGCCGGAAGCCAACGCCGCACGCGCCTGCTCTTCGGTCCTGCCGGTTTTCGACATAATATTGCTGACCGCCTCTTTGACAATATCTGTTTCTGTATAACCAGGGCACACCGCATTGACTGTGACACCCTTAGTCGCCAATTCCAACGCCAAAGCGCGGGTCAATCCGATCACACCATGTTTGGCGGCACAATAGGCACTGACATACGGATATCCAGTCAAACCTGCCGTGCTGGCGACATTGATAATACGGCCCCAGCCAGCTTCCAACATGACTGGCAGTACCTGTTTGGTGCAATGAACCGTACCCATCAAATTCACATTCAGCATCTGCTGCCAATGTGCAGTATCGGTTTTTAAAAATGGCGCAGAACTCGCCTGACCAGCGTTATTGACCAGAATATCTATAGGCCCCAGCTTCTGTGCTGCGAGTTCAAAGCTGGTTTCAACGGCTTTTGAATCAGAAACATCAAGTACGATGTAAGCGATCCTGGGTTCGCCATGTGTACTGCTAAGACTTTTTACTGCAACCTTGAGGACTTCCTCATTGCGTCCGGCAATTGTTACCTTTAGCCCCTGCGCCAGCAAAGCCGCAGCAATTGCATAGCCTATGCCTTTACCCCCACCAGTAATCAGCGCGTGCTTATTGTCCAGATTTTTTTCAGTCATCATCAAGCTCAGCCTTCAAGTAACTTTGCCGCGATTTGCTGCGGCGTCAGACCTGCGCTTACGGCTGCAATCTGGCGTTCTCGTTCGAGGTTACGTTCCAACTGGAATTTACCGGCAATGTATTGCTTCGGCCAGGTGATATCAGTCACACCCAGCTTTGCTGCCTCGTGCAAGGTCCATGCCGGATCAGCCAGATGTGGTCGCGCGATCACGCACAAGTCAGCACGACCAGCAGCGATAATGCTATTGGCATGATCTGCTTCAAAAATAGCACCAACGGCCATGGTAGGAATCTGCACTTCGTTACGGATACGATCAGCAAACGGCGTCTGGAACATGCGTCCAAACACGGGCTTTTCTGCCTTACTCACTTGACCAGAAGAACAGTCAATTAAATCAGCACCCGCCGCTTTGAACAAACGGGCAATCTGAACCGCATCGTCTGGCGTGATACCACCCTCCACCCAATCATGCGCGGAGATACGCACTGAGATAGGCTTTTCTTGCGGCCACACAGCGCGTATAGCGGCAAACACTTGCAAAGGAAAACGGCAACGGTTTTCTAAAGACCCGCCATATTCATCGTCACGTTGATTCGTCAACGGAGAAATAAAGCTAGACAACAAATAACCATGCGCGCAGTGCAATTCCAGCCAATCAAATCCGGCCTGTTCTGCGGCTCTTGTTGCCTGCACAAAATCATGCAATATCTTATCCAAATCAGCCAGCGTCGCAGCGCGTGCCAATTGCGAAACACCAGGCAGATAACGCTGCTCAGAAGCGGAAATCAAAGGCCAATTATCATTAGTCAGCGGCTGATCAATACCCTCCCAAGCAACGCGGGTGGAACCTTTAGCACCCGCATGACCTAATTGCACAGCGATCTTGGCGTCGGTATTGGCATGGACAAAATCGACGATGCGCTTCCACGCCACCGTATGTTCCGACGCATATAAACCAGGGCATGCTGGTGTAATACGTGCATCCGCAGAGACACAGGTCATCTCGGCAAACACCAGACCCGCCCCACCCATTGCGCGACTACCAAGATGCACCAGATGGTAATCACCCGCGACACCATCCACAGCAGAATATTGCGCCATGGGTGAAACTACAATACGGTTTTTCAAAACAACATCGCGCAATTTGTAAGGCGTCAACATCGGGGGAATTGCTTGTGCACTGGCAGGCATAGGAACACCTGCTTTGGCATACGCTTGTTCAGCAATCCAGTGCTCAAAACTACGGACATAGCTGGCGTCGCGAACTCGCAGATTTTCATGTGACAAACGCTGGCTGCGGGTCAACATAGAATACGCAAATTGCGGTGCTTCAAGTGCAGTGTAGCGCGAAACGTTTTCAAACCATTCCATCGAATTACGTGCCGAGCTTTGAATCTTCAACACTTCGATCGAGCGCAATTGCTGATAATGATCGAGCACAGCCTGCATGCCTTGCTCACCATATTGCGCAAAACTATTGCTTAACTCAATCGCATCTTCTAAAGCCAATTTAGTACCAGAGCCTATTGAAAAATGTGCCGTATGTGCGGCGTCACCCATCAAAATAACTGGTACTTGTTTTTGATTGACGGTGTTCCAATGCACCCAATTTTTGCAAATAATACGTGGAAATTTAATCCAGTTCGCCGAACCACGTAAATGTGCAGCATTCGCCATCAAGGCATTACCATCCAGATATTTGGCAAACAAACGTTCGCAAAATGCGATCGCTTCTTCTTGCGACATTTTATCTATGCCCGCTTTGAGCCAGACTTCTTCTGGCGTCTCGACAATAAAAGTCGCAGTATCACCGTCATACTGATACGCATGCGCCTGGAACCAACCGTGTTCGGTTTCTTCAAACGCAAAGGTAAAAGCGGAGAATAATTTTTTGGTGCCCAACCAGACAAAGCGGCATTTGCGTGTATCAATATCTGGCTGATAACTCGCCTCATAGCGCGTTCTGATGCGGCTATTGAGACCATCCGAAGCGATCACGATATCAGCATCATATTGCGCCGCCAACGCCTGATCATCAGATACATCGGTTTCAAATACCAGCTTAACGCCAAGTGCTTCGCAACGCGCCTGTAAAATATTCAGCAAGCGCTTTCTGCCTATCCCACAAAAGCCGTGTCCGCCAGAAGTAACGACCTGGCCTTTAAAATGGGTGTCAATATCATCCCAATGATTAAACGCCTGCAAAATTGAACGTGCGGTATCTTCATCCGCCTTGACGAGATTACCTAACGTTTGATCAGAAAAAACGACGCCCCAACCAAACGTATCGTATGGGCGATTGCGTTCTACGACTGTGATCTGATGCGCTGGATGTTGCTTCTTCATCAGTAAAGCAAAATACAATCCGGCTGGTCCACCGCCTATGCAAAGAATATTCATCTCGTCTCCCAAAATTGAGTTTCGATGATCTTGATTGGGATCATCGTCAAATCATGTCACTGCGCAACGCGTAATTTAAAACGCTGCAATTTGCCAGTCTCAGTTCGCGGCAATGCCGTTTTAAATTCGATCGCTCGTGGATATTTGTAAGGCGCTATAGATTGCTTCACAAAGTCTTGAATCTCTTTAGCTAACATATCGTCCGCTACCACATCAGGTCGGGCAACGATAAACGCTTTGACGATCTGACCTCGCTCTTCGTCAGCAATACCAACGACCGCACACTCAGCAACCGCTGGATGCAATAAAATTGCTTCTTCCACCTCTGGACCAGCGATGTTATAACCAGCTGAAATAATCATGTCATCGGTGCGGGCGCAATACCAAAAATAGCCATCGGCATCCATCTGATACGCGTCGCCAGTGAGATTCCAACCATTCAAAACGTATTTCGTTTGACGCTCATCCGCCAGATAACGGCACCCAGTGGGCCCCTTCACCGCCAGGCGCCCAACCACACCCGCTGATACTTGATTTCCATCCTCATCCAGTATGCATGCCTGATAGCCAGGAATAGGTTGACCAGTTGCTCCCGGACGTACTTGTTCGTCAGCAGCGGAAATAAAAATGTGCAACATCTCAGTCGCACCGATGCCATCAATCATGATCAATCCGGTCGCCTGACGCCATGCTTCGCGCGTGGAAATGGGTAATGCTTCTCCCGCAGAGACGGTTTTACGTAAGCTGGTCAGATCATGTTGCGACACTAATCCCGTCATCTGACGATAAAAGGTAGGCGCAGTAAAACATATCGTCGCTTTAAAATCGGCAATGGCTTTGAGTAATAATTCTGGCGTCAATTTTTCGAGCAAGACTGCGGTGGCACCTACCCGCAATGGGAACAGCAGTAAGCCCCCAAGCCCAAAGGTAAACGCCAATGGTGGTGTCCCTATAAAAATATCGTTGGCAGCAGATTTGAGTGTAGAACGTGGAAAGCAATCGCAAATCGCTAATACATCGCGATGAAAATGCATGGTACCTTTGGGTTTACCTGTTGTACCAGAGGTAAAGCCGATCAGACACACATCTTCCGCCGCGGTATCAATTGCTGCAAACTCGACAGATTTCGATTGCATGCGAGTTTCAAGCGAATCGTCACCACCGCAAAAGTACATCACGTGCTGTAAGCGGGGTTGCTCCTGGCGTGTCTTTTCTAAATCTTCATGTAAGGAATAAGAACAAAGTGCATGCGTGATTTCTGCTTTTTCAACGATCACACCCAACTCTTTGGCACGTAGCAAGGGCATCGTCGGCACAGCGATACCACCCGCTTTAATCACTGCTAAAAAACAGGCCGCCATCATGGGGTGATTCGCGCCGCGCAATAAGACGCGATTTCCGGCGACCATCCCCAAATCTTGCACCAGAACATGGGCAATGCGATTTACTTTTTCTTGTAATTGCGCGTACGTCCAGGCTTCTGTGTAGGTGCGTATCGCGACTTTATCGCCAAAACCCTGTGCGCAGGCTTTATCTACAATCTCTGCGACACAATTAATCCGCTCGGGATATGCCAGCTCAGGCAAAGAAAAGCTCAACTCTGGCCACTGTTCACGCGGCGGCAAGTTATCGTAGGCAAACGTATCCACATGAGCAGACACCGTTCGTGCATTTATAGCCATGTCACCTCCTATCACTTCATTTTTCAGCGAAGAATTCAGGATTTACGCATTCAAGTGAAATATACTTTAAACCTAAACTATTTAAAGGTAAAGTAATTTTAAAGACAAATCTAAAAAACTTTAAGATGGCTCTTCACTTCAAAAAACAAAAGCAACACAACTTAAATAAAAGTCGTAATTTAACGTCAAGCAATCTTGCGACACGGGTCACGTTCGTTACACACCACAGTTGCAATAAAACAATACAATAATTGCAATTTATTTAAATTTAATTTATTGTCATAACCAATTTCCTCTCATCTTTAATCGCCGATGCGCACGAGAGATGAGGGATGTTTTACCTCAGATACATCACTTAACAGACTGACGTAACAATATGGAAGCAGGCATGGAAATTTCCTTGAATCAACGTTCAAATATGGTTTCACCGATCAGAAAAATTTTGCGTTGGGCACTAACCTTTATTGGTGGCGTGACTGCGCTGGCAATCTCTATTATCGTTGTCGGGATTCTGATCAATCTAAAAGACGAACCACTCAATTCAAAGGCAAAAGCTATGCTTGACGGTACGACCAATGCTGTTGATCCGAAAACCAATGGCTACTTTGTATTGATTGCAATGGATGCCGATGAAGGTCTGGATGCCTTAAAAACAGGGCAGGAAATAACTGAAAAATATATAGCCCTCGGTAAGGCAGATCCGTTGCGACCTGACTACACAAAAAGAGTGACTTATAAAACGACGACTCTTTTTACACCACAGAACGATCGCTGCAGAGATCTCACCAGCACCTGTATTGAGGCAGATATTTTAAACAGAAGTAAAGTAGAAACACTGATCTCACAGAGCTCACTTCTGTTAAAACGCTATGAAATGATTCAACAACTCCCAAACTTTGAGGAACCGCCAATTTTTTCAGTGACAACACCTTTACCGCATTACTTAGCGTTGCTGAATGCTTCAGACCTGGTCATTACGAAAGCTATTTTTAATATTGCAGATGGAAAAACACAAGAAGGTATCGATGCCTTAAAGAAAAATGATCAATTCTTACACCGCTTGATGCAACAGTCATCGACGCTCACTTCCAAACACGTCATCAGCGCCATGCTTCGAAAACAAATCAGGGCGATCAGTGAAATCATTGAAGTCTATCCAGGCGTACTCAAAAGCAATGGTGATGAAATGAGTGACATGCTGCGCCCTTTGAGCGAAGCTGAACTTTCAATGGCTTCTTCATTTGAAAAAGAAACCCAATTTGTATTAAAAAATCTGACAACCGGGTACGTAACTGGCACCCCAGAAACCGTTTCAGAAAAATTTTCTGCATTACTTATTAAAGCGTTCTATCAACCAAATATCACTATGAATTTGATGGCAAATTATCTTGAACCGATAATACAGGCCGCACATCTTCCGCCATCAGGTTTCAAGCAAGCTGAAAATGAAATAAAACTGCGTACAAAAGACACCAACAATCAAACTTTTTCGACTTTCGTTCATTTTTTGTACAACCCAGTAGGCAAAGGCCTTTACGAAGCTCAGATCGCGCATCCAGAAAGCTATTTTAGATACATGGAACAAATCGCCGATCTTGACGGCTATATCCGTCTGGTTGGCTTGCAAGCTGAAATACGCCGCAAAGGCTTGACCAATGACGCAATACAGAATTTTGTAGCAACGGCTGATAGCCAGTTTAGAAGCCCGTATGATGCAACGCCAATGACGTGGGTAGCGCAAAAGAAGCAATTACAATTTGTTGGGCGCCAGAACAATAGCGACTATAAAAGCGATTTATCTGGAAGAAATATCTACTTAGCACAATTGCATTGATACCAACAACGCAATCACAACTTAAAAGAAGACGATATTCGATAAACCATCGCCAGACATGCGTCGTCAACACGAGGGTGGTTTTCCTACAACACCAGACTTCATTTGACCTGATAAGGTTCGATAGTTACGTTTTTGGGGTAAATCAATAAATCGATATCATCACCATAAATTGGAGATGACAACCCTGTTTTCGCAACCTATAGTGAAGCTATCTATAATCCAATTTTTTTAAAATTGATTAATATATGACGTAAAACGTAGCACCAATTAAAAGTTTTGTTCTCGCCTGATAGCTTGCTTTGAATACTTTGAAGGGAGTTCTACGATGCATAACATGACAGTACGAAAACAGCTTACGCTTGCTTTTAGTGTGATGCTCGCCCTGATTCTTCTTATTTCCGTCTTCAGTTGGAACTTGCTTTCCAGCAACAAACACGAGGCGGATGTCATCGTCAATACCAACAACGTAAAAATAGCTCATGCTTATGCTTTGCGCGGACATCTGAATGCAGCTGCCAGAGCAATTCGTAACTACCTCATCTACAGCGACCCAAATGTCAAAAAAAATATGCTGGGACGCTTCAATGAAGCGAATAAGAATTACGATGTGAGTTCTGAAAAATTACAAGCAATGATAGTGACTGAGCGCGCAAAACAGATCATGTCGCAAATCAATACCAGTCGCGACGAAGTGCGCCAGCATTTTGCCAGTGTGATTTCACTGATCGAAGCAAATAAAACCGAAGACGCTGCCCAGACACTACTCGATAAAGTGCAAGCCCCTCAAGACAAATGGTTTGAGGAAATACAGGGCATGATAGATCAACAGGAAAAACAAAATCAGGATGCCATTACCAGCATGAACCAGAAGTACGTGCTTGCGACCAATTCGCTGATCATCAGCGTCCTGGTTGCGCTGGTTGCAGGATTAACTCTGGCCGCGTTGATTACTCGTCGCATACTAGGTCAACTTGGGGGCGAGCCAGCCTATGCGGTAGACATTACAGAAAAGATTGCCGCTGGCAATCTGAATGTTGTCGTTGATATGCGCGAAGGCGATACGAGTAGCCTGCTTTACGCCATGAATAAAATGCGCTTAAGCCTCGCTAAAATTGTGCAGGATGTGCGAACCAGTGCCGATACGATTACCCATGGCGCAAGCGAAATTGCAACAGGCAATATGGACTTATCGTCTCGCACTGAACAGCAAGCTGGGGCGTTAGAAGAAACTGCCTCATCAATGGAACAACTCAACAGTACCGTAAGACAGAATGCAGACAATGCACGCCAGGCCAACCAACTTGCCCAGTCAGCTTCTGAAGTAGCTGCCAGAGGCGGAAATGTCGTCGGTCAAGTCATAGAAACAATGGGCGCAATTGATACTTCTTCGAAAAAAATCGTCGACATCATTTCGGTGATCGACGGCATCGCATTTCAAACCAACATTTTGGCCTTGAATGCAGCGGTTGAAGCGGCACGCGCAGGAGAACAAGGACGCGGCTTTGCAGTCGTCGCTTCTGAAGTCAGAAACCTCGCACAACGTTCGGCAGCGGCGGCCAAAGAAGTGAAGGCACTCATTGATGAATCTGTCGCAAATGTCATTATCGGCAGTAAGCTTGTCAATGACGCAGGTACAACGATCGCTGAGGTGGTTCAAAGCGTAAGACATGTCACCGACGTCATGAGTGAGATATCAGCCTCAAACCAGGAGCAAACATCAGGGATTGATCAGATTTCTCACGCCATTATGCAAATGGATCAAGTAACACAACAAAATGCAGCTTTGGTGGAAGAAGCTGCTGCAGCGTCGGCATCGTTAGAAGATCACGCGAATAAGTTACTACAAGCGATGAGCGTATTTCAGATAGAAAATAACGCAAATCATCAGTTTAAAACTGTGAGTTCTGGCGTGCGCATGGCTGCTGCCAATGATAAAACGTCTGCAGCGAAACCTGTATTAGCGGCATTAGCCAACAAAACAAAACCAGCTGAACGCAAAATCGCCAATTCAAAAAGTGATGAATGGGATGAGTTTTAGCAATCGCTTCGCTTGCGATTAGCCGGACGAAAGCCACGTGACGAGAGGAAAATGTAAAAATCAATGATTTGAGCCGATTTTTTTTGCGGTATTTCTTGGTGCTAACGGTGGTGATGTTTCTGCCGGAACAGATGCCGGCATGATTGCATTTGAATCCAGAATCTGAACAAAAACTTCGTCTTTTTTGATCATACCTAATTCAAAGCGGGCGCGCTCCTCAACGGAGTCGGTACCAGTTTTCAGATCAGCGACCTCTGATTCGAGTTTAGCATTGCGCTCTTTGAGTTTATTGTTATTTGCTTTTGCCTGATCTACTTGGCGCTGAAATTCCCAGACGCGCAGCCATCCGCCCTTCCCCAACCATAAAGGGTACTGAATCAGTGCCAGCAAAAGAATAAAACAAACAGCAATCAGTCGCACAAATACTCACGTTTAAAATTGAATTGAAGAACAATAAAAAGGGGAACATCGTTCCCCCTTTCTCATCTGAAAGCGATGAATTATTTCAGATTATAGAATGCATCACGGCCTGGGTAGCTCGCGATTTCACCCAAATCTTCTTCAATACGCAATAATTGGTTGTATTTTGCCATACGATCAGAACGGGACATAGAGCCAGTTTTGATTTGCAAAGCATTCATACCCACTGCGATATCAGCGATCGTGCTGTCTTCCGTCTCACCAGAGCGATGAGAAATAACAGCTGTGTAGCCTGCACGTTTTGCCATTTCAATCGCTGCAAACGTTTCAGTCAAAGTACCGATTTGGTTAATTTTGATCAGAATAGAATTAGCGATACCTTTTTGAATACCTTCTTTCAGGATCTTGGTGTTGGTCACAAACAGATCATCACCCACCAACTGTACTTTTTTGCCCAATTTTTCTGTCAGAATTGCCCAACCTTCCCAGTCACCTTCAGCCATTGCATCTTCAATGGAGATGATAGGATATTTGTCGACCCAAGTCGCCAACAGGTTAGTGAAATCCGTCGCAGACAAAGTCAAACCTTCACCTTCAAGGTGATATTTGCCATCTTTGTAGAATTCACTCGCGGCGCAATCCAGACCCAGAGCGATTTGCGTGCCTGGCTCATAGCCAGCCGCTTCAATCGCTTGAATGATCATTTTGATTGCAGATTCGTGGTTATCAACGGAAGGAGCAAAACCGCCTTCGTCACCAACAGCTGTCGTCAAACCTTTTTCTTGCAGGATTTTTTTCAGTGCGTGGAAAACTTCTGCACCGTAGCGAACTGCTTCACGGAATGTTGGCGCGCCAACTGGGATAATCATAAATTCTTGAATATCCAGATTATTATCCGCGTGAGCACCACCGTTGATGACGTTCATCATAGGCACTGGCAATTGCATCGCGCCCGAACCACCGAAGTAACGGTAAAGCGGCAAGCCAGCTTCTTCTGCTGCTGCTTTCGCCACTGCCATGGACACTGCCAACATCGCGTTTGCACCAAGGCGGCCTTTGTTCTCAGTACCATCGAGATCGATCAGAGTACGATCGAGGAATGCTTGCTCATTCGCATCCAAACCCATGATCGCTTCAGCGATTTCGGTATTGATGTTTTCGCAGGCTTTCAATACACCTTTACCGAGGTAACGTGATTTATCACCGTCACGTAATTCAATCGCTTCGCGGGAGCCAGTAGAGGCACCAGAAGGAACCGCAGCGCGACCCATCACGCCAGACTCAAGCAACACATCACATTCAACAGTTGGGTTACCGCGTGAATCAATAATTTCACGGCCGATAATATCAACGATGGCACTCATTCAATTCTCCTAAACGATCAATATAGCGAACAAAGTAAAAAATCTGACGTAGAGGCGTACTCGAAACGTTCTTCTATTTATAAAAAACCAGATACGTTACAGCCACCAAAACTACTTAAACTCAAGTGCCAAAAAAACCTCCTATTACTTATGCAGCAATAGGAGGTTTGCATACTTCAATTAAAAACTGGTTTCCAGGAAACTCGTTTTTTTTACCACCCTGTCAAGATCGACAAGGGTAGATAACAATTCTTTCATACGATTCAAAGGTACCGCATTTGGACCATCGCACAAAGCTTCAGCAGGGTTGGGATGCGTTTCCATAAACAAGCCAGAAACACCTACCGCCACCGCCGCGCGCGCCAGCACCGGCACAAACTGGCGCTCACCACCAGAAGATGTACCCTGCCCGCCTGGTAATTGCACCGAATGCGTCGCGTCAAATACGACCGGGCAATTGGTTTCGCGCATGATTGCCAACGAGCGCATGTCCGACACCAGATTGTTGTAGCCAAACGATACGCCGCGTTCGCAAGCCATAAAGTTGTCTTCATTGAGACCAGCAGCTTTAGCCGCGGCACGGGCTTTTGCAATCACATTAATCATATCGTGCGGAGCAAGGAATTGCCCCTTCTTGATATTCACTGGTTTGCCAGAGCGACCACAGGCTTCAATAAAATCTGTCTGGCGCGACAAAAACGCTGGCGTTTGCAACACATCGACCACGGCGGCGACCGGTGTGATTTCCTCAATGGAATGGATGTCGGTCAGCACCGGGACACCAATCTGCTTTTTGACATCTGCCAGAATCTCCAGGCCTTTTTCCATACCCAAACCACGGAAAGAATTACCTGAAGAGCGATTGGCTTTATCAAAAGAAGACTTGTAAATAAATGGTATACCCAGTTCTTGCGTGATCTCTTTCAGATAACCTGCCGTATCCAGCGCCATTTGACGCGACTCGATTACACATGGACCAGCAATCAAAAAGAAAGGCTGATCAAGACCAACATCAAATCCACATAACTTCATGTTATTTATCCTTGTGCCTTTTTATGGGCAAGTGCTGCTTTAGCAAAAGCGATGAACAATGGGTGACCATCACGTGGTGTTGATTTGAACTCCGGATGATACTGAACACCGATATAGAACGGATGCACTTCACGCGGCAATTCCATGATTTCGCACAAATCTTCGGTCGCTGTACGAGAAGAAACCACCAGACCAGCCGCTTCAACACGCGTCAGGTAATGGTTGTTCGCTTCATAGCGATGACGATGACGTTCAGTCACTACATTGCCATAAATTTCTGCAGCCAGCGTGCCTGGTTTGATGGCGCAAGTTTGCGCCCCCAGACGCATAGTGCCACCGAGATCAGAATTTTCATCACGTTGTTCAACTTTGCCGTCGTGATTTTTCCATTCATTGATCAGCGCAACGACTGGTTGTTCTGTCTCTGGATCAAACTCGGTTGAGTTCGCCATTGTCAGGCCAGCCATGTGGCGTGCGTATTCGATGAGTGCAACTTGCATACCGAGGCAAATACCGAGGTAAGGAATTTTGTTTTCACGGGCATAGCGAGCGGCCAAAATTTTACCTTCGACACCACGCTTACCAAAGCCACCAGGAACCAGAATCGCATCGTATTTTTCCAATGCTTTAGTACCGTGGGCTTCGATTTCTTCAGAATCAACGTACTCAATATTGACGCGGCTTTCTGTATGAATACCCGCATGGCGCAAAGCTTCAGTCAACGATTTATACGATTCAGTCAAGTCAACATACTTACCAACCATACCGATGGTAACTTGTTCTTTTGGATTTTCGAGGGCATAAATTAATTTATCCCACATCGTCAAATCAGCTGGCTTTGGAGACAACTGTAATTTTTCACAAACAATCTTATCCAAGCCCTGATCATGTAACATTTGTGGAATCTTGTAGATCGTATCTGCGTCCCACACTGAAATAACACCCTCTTCTGGGACGTTCGCAAACAGAGAAATCTTTGCACGTTCATCGTCAGGAATCGGACGGTCAGCACGGCACAACAGCGCATCAGGGAAAATACCGATTTCACGTAATTTTTGCACGCTATGTTGCGTAGGCTTGGTTTTCAATTCACCAGCAGCAGCAACATAAGGAACCAGTGTCAGATGCACGAATGCAGCCGCATTACGACCAGCACGCAAACTTAATTGACGCGCAGCTTCCAGGAATGGCAGAGATTCGATATCACCGACGGTACCGCCGATTTCAACCAGCGCGACGTCAGCACCAGCTGCACCGCGGTGGATGAACTCTTGAATTTCATTGGTGATGTGAGGAATAACCTGAACAGTTTTACCCAGATACTCACCGCGACGCTCCTTGCGGATCACGGACTCATAAATTTGGCCTGTTGTAAAGTTATTCACCTTCTTCATCTTGGCAGTGATGAAGCGCTCATAGTGACCCAGATCCAGATCAGTTTCTGCGCCGTCATCGGTCACGAAAACTTCACCATGTTGGAATGGACTCATGGTACCTGGATCAACGTTGATATACGGATCCAGTTTGAGCATAGTAACTTTGAGACCGCGCGATTCTAAAATGGCGGCGAGAGAGGCGGCAGCGATGCCTTTGCCCAATGAGGAGACTACGCCCCCCGTAACGAATACGAACTTAGTCATTGCAGAAGGTGCCAGACGGCACAAGCGGGAAATTCGAATTATACATCACTCTGGAACAGAGTTCACGCTTTCCCGCTCATGCAGCTAAAAAATATGCAATCCACGAATATTTACATCGCGCACAAAAATTGCAATCTAATAACATTCTGTGCACCAACAGCGTTCGACATTTCTTTTATTTCATTCGCACGACGGAAAATCGAGGCGGTAGCACCATACTTGCCAGCCTGCCACACATAACCCAATTCAATCTCGCCACCAGCAGTTTTTGCATGCACCTTAGGTATGTCTTTACTAAAATAGGCGCCTTCTATCGTCGCGTTGTAAGCAACCGCTTTCACGTCGCCACGTAAAAATCCATAACTCGCCGGCTGGTAGGGTAATGCATTCAGACGACCAAACCGAATCGCAACTTCCGCGCCCAGATCAGTGAAAATATTTCCGAAACGAGCATGCACCTTCGGTGTGATATCAACGCCAGCAAATGGAAGTAAACGACCTGGCGACATTTCACCTGACAAAACGACGCCAAGTTCATTGTGATACTGAGTACTCCAACCTTGCGGCAAAGGCTGATTAATCAATCGATGCAATTGCGCCTGCGTGCGAGCACCACCAGCACATTGACCAAAACAACCTATATCCACACCCCAGCGCCAGCTTTTACCGGTCACGTCGGCGTTATTGTTAAATATGCCACCATGCAACCAACCCGCATAGGGGTGATCATTTGACGCCAATTGCGACGGCAATAACTTAACATCAGATGGCGTATATAAGTCTTGCGCGATACGCCAGCCATATTCAACCGAATGCAAATCCGACTGCAAAACATAAGTCTTCTGCAAATGATCGCCAGCGGTATAAAACTTATCATCTCTGTTTAAAAGAAAACTATCATTTTCCAATTCCAGCATCCAGATCGCCTTGCCTTGATCCATCACGGTTTTTGCTTGCTGCCAGGAAGGAGCGCTAAAGTTTACAGATGCATTGTCGTTCGCAGCGGCAATGCCAGACACCGCAATGCAGGCTAACGCCACCAAAGATGCCAAAACTTTTTGAGATAATTTCATATTCGATTCGCGTAAGATCAGTTCAATTTTAATTTCGCCAGCATCTTCAAAACCGCCTCTGCTGTTTGTACCGGCGTTTCCATTGGTATTAAATGCCCCCCTGGTATCAGGACGTAATTTTCAGCCATCAATTTCTTGGTGTAAAAATCGCCCGCCTGGGCGCACTCTATCGACTCCGTACCACCGACAAACCCAATCGGCACTGCAGGCGGACGCCGTATCAAGCGACCCATACCATGCGGCAGAGTGAGATAAATTGCCGTTTCAACCTCACGTGTAAAGCGCAGCGTCACCCCTTCAGCACATGGTAACGTCCCGGCATTGATATAGTCCCATAAAACTTCGGGCGGCCAGATTGCAAACGCCTCTTTAGAGGCAAAATGTTGATAGGCCGCCTCTTTGTCCTTCCAGACATATTTGCGTTTTTCAGAAAAACGCGCAGGCCCATATTTCTGCGCCCAACCAACCATTTTCGAAAATCTCAGTAGCATTGCGCGCCAACCAGCCACCACCGGCGAATCAATCACCACCACACCACGCACCAAATCTGGCCGCGCCCTGGCCGCCATCAATGACAATAAGCCGCCAAGCGAATGTCCAAGCAAAATAACGGGTTGCTGATAATTAGCATCCAGCGTGTCGATAAGTTCTTGCACCAGATAACGCCAGCCATCAGTCACCGGATAGGCAGGATTATGCCCGAACATCTCGGTAACGCGTACATCGTAGTGGGGACGCAATTGATCCAGAAATACACGATACGACCCTGAAGGGAAACTATTGCCGTGCGCAAAGTGAAGAAGAGGTTTACCGGATTGCTCGCTCATAATGATTTACCGCATTATTGACCATACCAATAGCGCGCATGCTCCTGTCTGAATTGAGAAAACTGCAATGATGCGCTGAATTGTAATGTGATTGCACCCGATTCATCGGTTCTTAGACGATTTATTCCAAAATCAGCGTAGCGTGAATACACCTCTGCTTTGGGGTGATGATAACGATTCAGGTAACCAACCTGAAAAATTCCCAGTACAGGACTTACTGCATGCAAAAATGCTGGCGTCGATGAGGTACCACTTCCATGGTGTGGTGCCAATAATACATCTGCCTTTAATTTATCGGGAATACTATTGATCAACTCATCTTCCTGAATCGCCTCAATATCACCAGGCAATAACATGGAATGATGATCGGTTGTGACTTTCAGAGTGCAGCTGCGCGCGTTGGGCTTCCATTTGATGCTCTCATAACTGACTGGCACGGGTTGTAAAATTTCAAAATGCACGCCATCCCAATCCCACTCCTGCCCCGCCTGACATCGCCTATGTTGCGCTGATTGCGCCACAATTGGACTATCCAAAGCTAAAGAGCTACTTGTCAGACTCACAGGCAATTGCCTTAGGATGCTGAGCGCACCACCTGAATGATCGCTATCATTATGCGAAATCATCAACATGTCGAGCGTATTAATTCCACGTGCTTTCAAGTACGGCAGAATGACACGACTCCCACTATCTGAATCAACAGAGTACGAGGGTCCGGTATCGTACAACAAACGATGATGTGCAGTTTCCAGGAGCAACGCCATGCCCTGCCCCACATCTAATGCCGTCACCCGCAAATCTTTATTTGCAATTGCCAGCGGAGTTTGAAATATCAGAGGCAAACAACATACCCCTCCGAGCCAACGCATAGGCCACCCTCTGGGCAACAACATCCACAACATCCCCACCAACGCCATCAAGAAAATCGAAAATGAAGGCAAGGCGGCACTCCACACAGCCATTGGTGATGCACTTAAATAATCTAAAAACCAAACCAACAGCTGAATCAAACCATGTGCAAGTTTTAACACAAGACCTGAAAGCGGCATCGGTAAAACACTGCCCAATAACGCCAGTGGCGTAACAAAAAAACTTACCAAAGGTATCGCCACCGCATTGGCAACTGGCCCCACCAAAGATATCTGCCCGAATAACAACATCGTCAACGGCACCAGACCTATCGTCACCGCATATTGGGTACGACCAGCTATACGCACATCGCGAACGAATTTCTGCCACCGCCCATCAGTATCAGGCTGCAGCTGACCTCCTGCTGCAAAAATAATCACGGCAACTGCGCCAAACGACAACCAGAAACCTGGCGACAATACCGCCCAGGGATCAAGTAAAGTCACCAGAGACAAAGCCAGACAAAGCACCGAAGAAAAGCTCGTTATACGCCCGCTCCAGATCGCCACTGCGACGACGAGTAACATATACATCGTACGTTGCGCTGGTACACCAAAACCCGCCAACGCTACATACAACACCGCCATCATTGCTCCAGCTAACGCAGCAATTTTCTGCACAGGGACGTACAAAGGTAAAGACAAGTTCAGATAAAAAGAACGTCGCCACAAAAAAGCCAGCAACCCTGAGAACAAACCTGCCACCATCGTGATATGCAAACCTGAGATACTAATCAGGTGACCGATACCAACCCGATTAAACACTGTCCAGTCAGACTGCGGGATTTCGCGTTGATCTCCGATCACCAATGCCACAACCACACCGGCATACGGATACCCTGGCAAGGCCGCATGAATACGATCACGCAATATTGCGCGGCCGCGCTCAACGATGTTACCGACACTCCAGACAAATTCACTCAACCGCTGATTAACGGCACCACCAACTGCGTCATCACGAATCGTTCCGGTGGCACGTATGCCCTGCTCTAAAAGCCAGACTTCATAATCAAAGCCATCAGGATTGGCAGCCCCATGAGGTCGCTTTAGTCGCACCTTAAAGCGCCAGCGCTCGCCAGGTCGAACGCCGGGATTTTCAGGATCATCAGTGGCTTGTCTTTTCAAATACCACGATAACGATAATTTTTCCGGAAAGTGAGCTTGATCGTCAGCCGACAGTCTGCTATCGAGAATCTGCTCAACTGCAAAATTAAATCGTTGCCCCTCTGCCATTTGCAAGGGAAGGCTATCTATCGTGCCGATGATCGTCAGATCCTGATTTTCATATGCTGACGGTAACGATGTGCGCAAATAGAAGTGCGCAAAACAACTTGCCCAGACAAAACCTACAACCAGAGCGAATAGACCGCGGTTGAGATTACACCAGAAATTCGGATTTTCCGTTTTATCAATAAAACGGCGAACAACAAGAAAGGTCAATGAAGCAAGCGCTATCAGATAGCCAAGCTGCGTTAACGAAAGCAAAGCCGCTTGTTGCTGTAAACAGGCGACACCCATAACAAAAAAAAGGCATGTCACCCGCATCGCTTTTTACCTGCTCATGCGAGGCAAAACATTTTTTGCATTAGCGCTGGTAGCCTCGGCAATGTGAAGCAAACTCATGCCACGCAATTCAGCCAGTACACTCCCTATTTGCGGCAACTCCACCGGACTATTGACGCCGTGTGAATTCCAGCTCGGCGGAATATCTGGCGCATCGGTTTCCAAAACAATAACGTCCAGAGGCAAGTCAGTTGCCAGACGACGGATTTGCAAGGCACGGGTGTAAGTCATTGCCCCGCCAAAGCCTAATTTAAATCCCAAATCAACAAAGTGATTGGCCTGCTGCACACTACCGTTAAAAGCATGCGCAATACCGCCAACAACTTGAATACGACGCAAATGTTTTAAAATAATGTCTTGCGAACGTCTCACGTGAAGTAAGACCGGCAATCCAAAATCACGCGCAATTTTTAATTGCTCAACGTAGAAAAACTCTTGCTTCTCACGCAAAGGACTTTGCATTAGCGCAGGAACAAAAAAGTCGAGACCAATTTCTCCAATGGCGACAAAGCGATGATCGTCATTTGCTTGTGCCATCAACCCAGCGACCCGATCACGCAACAAAACTAAATCCTGCTCATCCGAAGTCGGCACATACATAGGGTGAATACCTAGAGCATAAAAACAATTGCTGGCTTGCCGCGTCAACTGCGCCACATGTTCGAAATTGTTTTTATGCACAGCTGGTATCACAATACCATCAACACTGACTTGCTTCGCCGCCTCTGCAACAGCAAGCGAGCCACCATTAAATTCAGAGGCATCAAGGTGGCAATGCGTATCTATCCACATACCAGCACCTTGAAGTAAGTCATTTGATTCAGATTTTGATTAATATTTCGCATCCCACGATTATGCAGGATATGGCACAACAAGCCCATACAGGAATTTGTATTAGACGTATCAATTTTGCCAAAGCTGACAATTAACATCAAATAATTTAAACCACAATTTTCTATGCATTCGGACCAATTTACTCTTCCTGATGATGCGTCACTTCTGCATCAACATGAAAAACTGCCATATCCCGTATGTTTTTTTGTACCGTTACGGCGCCGAATAACGCCAAAATAAATGACATCGCATAGAAACCTTTTTCACTGTATTGCAAGCTTGCATTCCACAATCCAATGGCCAGCAACATGATTGCCGCAATTAACGCAAACCAGGATACGCCAAAATAGATGCCTGTCACGTTAATACCTTCGGATTTGTCCCGCACCGATTTTTGCAGGGAAATAGCCGCATACAAACCAAACAACAGTACCGTAAAGTAATAACCGCGCTCATTAAGCTGCATCGTCGAATTCCATAAGCCGATGACAAAAGCAGCAGCGCCGCAAAGCATAGAAACCCAAGATGCGGCGACAAAGGCTCCGGTTGGAGCTTGAATTTTTGATGGCATACCATTTTCCTTGTTTAATATGAGTAATTTTGTTGAAAATCGACAAATACCTCAATCCAGCATTCAGAAATACTGCAACCTGCAGGGCAGGTGCACCCGCAACACATGCTTTTACATCATTGCAGCCTGAGTTTCAGCCGCCTTACGCACTACCCAATTTCAAAGCTTTCTATCTCTCTGCAACAGACGCAACACAATCACCGTAGCAGCAGCGGCTGCCAGCAGATGCTTAATACTGTGTCCGCTCACGATGTGAGTCAAGTTCAATATCGCGCCGTCTGATAACTCAGCAATTTTTGCTAAAACGTACAATATCATCGCCAAACTAAAAGCGATACGATCGGCTTTCGGAGCGCGCCAAGTCATTTGCCACACTGGTATCAAGATCAGACTCAATCCTTGCAACAACAAATAAGGACGTAAATCCGATGTCCATTTCCACCAGAACACAGAAAACACAGCAAAAGCCAAAGCCAGGCATAGCTCTACGCATGAACGCAGTTTAGCCATACCAGGAACATTCTCGGCGTGCACTGCACACATAAGACTTGCGCATGCCAAGGCAATAGGCAAGCGATCCCAAAACAAACGCGCATCATCAGGAGCCAGGTGATAAAAGCAGGAACCCACCGGAGTCAGCAACAAGCTCTAATGAACACGCAATACGCAGGAAAGCTGATGGCTTTAATCATGAGTTGACTGCTTCGCACCATATAATAAAACCCAACTACAGCAACCAATACAAAACCGACATTACTCAATACATCAGCAGCATGTGGCATCCCCATCCACTTTGATTGATCAGCAAAATCATGGTAATGCGCAAGTTGAGGGATGGGGCCATGCAATACCATTCCAATCACGATCAACAAACTCAATAAGGCGGGCAAGTGGGCGAAACGTTTGTGCATTTTTATATCCAATCTCAAAATTGATACACACAGCTTGCCAAAAAGCATAGAAATATGAAACCATCTCAAAAAAAGTAGCAACTCAACGACATACAAGTATTACGTTTTACTACCAGACTATGAGTGAAATTAGCCAAATTCTTAAAACCATCAAGCACCAGCTTAAACTCCAGAGCAAAACATACCGCGATGTCGCGGTGGCACTCGATTTGTCTGAAGCGAGTGTCAAGCGACTGCTGCAAGCGGAAAATGCCGCGTCCATCAGCATAGAAAGACTATCGCAAATCAGTCAGATGCTAGGATTAAGCCTGGCGGAACTCATGCAGGAGGCAGATGCCCAAGGCCAACGCCTGCATACACTGGCGTTAGCACAAGAAAGAGAATTGGTCGCGGACACGACGTTATTGTTGGTTGCGGTGTGTGCCATTAATCATTGGACACATGCAGACATTATTAGCGCTTACCGCATTTCAGAGACTGAATGTGTGCGGCATTTACTGAAGCTGGATAAATTAGGCTTACTAAGTTTATTGCCCGGCAATCGCATACGTCTCAATCTGGCAAGGGATTTTGACTGGCTACCGGAGGGGCCGATACAGCACTATTTTCGTCACAAAGGCATGCCAGATTTTCTGGCAGCCAAATTTCATCAGGACGATCAATCTCTGAATTTTATCCACGGCATGCTGACCGACGCAGCATTAAGCAAGCTAGACGCAGAACTGCGTCTGCTCAAGAGCAAATTTGCCGAATTGCACACAGAAAGTTTAGCCGCCCCCATCAGGAAGCGGCGCGGTACTGCGCTGCTATTAGCGATGCGGGAATGGGAGCCAGAAGAATTTACTGCACTACGTCGTCGCTAAGTATTATTGCAAAGCTTGCTGAGAAATCAGTATGCCATCCTGATCAGCATATATCCAATCGCCTGGGTGAATGGCAACGCCAGCAATTGAAACGCGTACATCGTGTTCGCCGCCACCACGCTTAACGCTACGTACTGGCATCACGCCCAGGGCACGCACGCCTATCTGACACGCGTTGATTTCTGCCACATCACGAATACAGCCATGGACTATCACACCAGCCCATCCATTGTTTTGTGCCAACACCCCAAGATTGCCGCCCAATAAGGCGCAGCGCAAACTGCCGCCACCATCGACGACCAGAACGCGCCCCTGCCCCGGGGTCTCTAACACAGTGCGCACCATACCATTATCTTCAAATAATTTGAGCGTGCTAGCAGGGCCGGAAAAGTGACTTACAGCACCATATGCATGAAAAATTGGTGGCAATACTGACAGCGCACCAATCGCTAATTTACCTTCATTGGCATCACATAGATCACAGGTTGCAAAGCTCATCATTTCATCCTTTCAATTGGTGAGCTTATTCTAGCGTGCTTGTTGTAGAGTTTGTAGAGTGCCAACGAACAAAAGCAAGTTTACAACTACAAAAAAAATCGCGCAGTTTTGAGATGATGGCATAATTCCCAATATGGCAACTCCGATACTGACCCATAATCTTCCTGTCACCGCACCAAATTTACCGACGCCAGAAAGGCCGGTACGCCTCGTCGCACGTAATTTAAAAATTTCGCAAGACCTTGCACCACATAGCCACCCCTGCGGTCAAATCACTTACACCCCGCAAGGCATGTTACAAGTCATCGCCGATGGAACTGCATGGTTTGTACCACCCATGCGAGCGATCTGGATACCGCCAGATATGGTGCATGAAGTCCGGCTATTAACCGAATCTAATCTGCGGGCGATTCATATCCACGCGGAACACTCGCCACTCAACAAAGAACATTGTCTGGTATTAGAAGTATCGAACTTGCTGCGGGAATTGATTTTCAGCCTGGAATTTATCGAACCTGATACCCGGCGGGAACAGCATTTAACTCAGGTCATTCTTGATGAGTTAATCTCCGCTAAACCTTTGCCAATTCATCTGCCAATGCCAAAAGACAAGCGCTTGAAGCATCTCTGTGAAATATTACTTGCCCATCCCGCCAGTAATGACACGTTGGAAATTCTGGCAAAAAAAGCCGGAGCTTCTACCCGAACACTCACCAGATTATTTGAGCAAGAGTTGCATATGAGTTTTGGCGACTGGCGTCAGCAAATGCGTCTCGCCCGTGCTTATGCATTAATCGCAAATGGCACGCCCTTATCGCAAGTTGCCGCCGAGCTCGGTTATTCTAGCCAATCGGCATTTTCTGCGATGTTTAAAAAGACCTTTGGAGTGTCACCGACGATATTTTTTCGACAGGCCGAGTAAAGGAGGGTTGACATTGATGGCGGTTGCAACCCGCTCATCAAAAGCAGACCTAATTTCGCAGAAATCCTGCAAGCACGCTATATTTACCTTGTTCAATTACCCTCGATCCTACCCTTCTCCCGCATGCGGGAGAAGGGTAGGACATAAGCTTAAGCTCGATCAGCTCAGCACCATTCCAACCAAGCATCAGGCTTTGCTAAACACCAGCTCGCCTTCATGCGCATTGATTGCAATCACGTCTTTTGGCCCGAACTTGCCTTGCAAGATTTGCTTCGATAAAGGATTCTCTATCTCTTGCTGGATTGCGCGTTTCAAAGGACGCGCTCCGTAGACGGGGTCGAATCCTGCTTCGGCAATCTTCAACAAAGCTGCATCACTGACCTGCAAGCCCATATCCATTTGCTGCAAACGACTTTCCAGTGTTTTGAGCTGGATCTTGGCGATGGCACCAATGTTTTTGGCATCGAGAGCATGGAACACGACAATCTCGTCAATCCGGTTGATAAATTCTGGCCTGAAATGCGCTTTCACTTCCCCCATTACCGCCATCTTAATTACCGCAGGATCGCTGCCTTCCATTGCCTGAATTTGATGTGATCCCAGATTCGAGGTCATGACAATGACCGTGTTTTTAAAGTCCACGGTACGTCCTTGTCCATCAGTCATGCGTCCATCGTCTAGGACTTGCAACAAAACATTGAATACGTCGTGGTGTGCTTTTTCAACTTCATCGAGCAAAATTACGCTGTATGGCTTACGACGCACGGCTTCGGTCAGATAGCCACCTTCTTCATAGCCAACATAACCAGGTGGCGCGCCGATCAGACGGGCGACGCTGTGTTTTTCCATGAATTCGCTCATATCGATACGAATCAAAGATTCTTCAGTATCAAACATGAATCCAGCCAAAGCTTTACACAATTCGGTTTTACCAACGCCTGTAGGACCAAGGAACAAGAACGAACCATACGGACGCCCCGGATCACCCAGACCCGCACGAGAACGGCGAATAGCGTCCGAGACTGCAACAATCGCCTCTTCCTGACCCACCACACGCTCGTGCAAAGCATCTTCCATATGCAACAGCTTTTCGCGCTCGCCTTGCATCATGCGTGACACAGGTATGCCGGTGGCGCGAGAGACGATTTGGGCAATTTCTTCAGCGCCAACCTGAGTACGTAATAGGCGCAACTTACCGCTACCTGCCTCATTTTTTTCGGCCTGTGTGTCAGCTTGCTTGAGTTGCGCTTCCAATTCTGGCAAACGGCCATACTGCAGCTGCGACATGGTTTGCCAGTCGCCCTTGCGCTTTGCATCTTCCATTTGCAGGCGGATTTTTTCTATCTCTTCCTTGATATGCGTACTACCTTGAACGATGGCTTTTTCTGATTTCCAGATTTCTTCCAAGTCAGCGTATTCGCGCGATAGTTTTTCAATTTCTTCTTCGATCAAACCGAGACGTTTGTGCGAAGCCTCGTCTTTTTCGCGCTTTACCGCTTCACGTTCGATCTTCAGCTGTATCAGGCGGCGATCAAGCTTATCCATGACTTCAGGCTTGGAATCAATCTCGATCTTAATTTTGGCAGCAGCTTCATCAATCAAATCAATCGCTTTGTCTGGTAAAAAACGATCAGTAATGTAACGATGTGACAGCTCGGCCGCTGCAACAATAGCCGGATCGGTAATATCGACGCCATGATGGACTTCGTACTTCTCTTGCAAGCCGCGCAGGATAGCAATCGTGGCCTCTACGCTAGGCTCATCAACGATGATTTTCTGGAAGCGACGTTCCAAAGCTGCATCTTTTTCTATGTATTTACGGTATTCATCGAGCGTTGTTGCGCCAACACAATGCAATTCACCACGTGCCAAAGCTGGCTTAAGCATATTGCCAGCATCCATTGCACCTTCAGCTTTACCCGCACCGACCATGGTGTGCAGCTCGTCGATAAAGACGATGGTCTGACCTTCATCCAAGGCGATTTCTTTGAGTACAGCCTTGAGGCGCTCTTCAAATTCACCGCGGTATTTGGCCCCCGCCAACAGCGCCGCCATGTCGAGCGATAATACGCGTTTGGATTTCAGGCTATCAGGTACCTCGCCATTGACGATACGCTGCGCCAAGCCTTCGACAATCGCTGTTTTACCGACGCCTGGTTCACCAATTAATACCGGATTGTTTTTGCTACGACGTTGCAAAACCTGAATTGCACGGCGAATTTCATCATCACGACCAATAACTGGGTCAAGCTTACCTAAGCGCGCACGTTCGGTCAGATCCAGAGTGTATTTTTTGAGCGCTTCACGTTGACCTTCCGCATCTTGCGAATTAACGTTGCCACCGCCACGTACTGCGGCAATGGCAGCCTCTAAGGATTTACGAGTCAGGCCGTTTTCACGGGACAATTTACCGGCTTCGGATTTATCTTCTGTCAAAGCAAGTAAAACCATTTCACTAGCCAAAAACTCATCGCCACGTTTTTGCGATTCTTTGTCCGCCAGGTTAAGCAAACCAGTCAGTTCACGACCAATTTGTACCTGTCCATCGGTGCCAGACACCTTAGGCAAGCGATCCAAACCGCCTTTTAAGGCATTTAACAGTGCATTCACATTCACGCCTGCCCGCTGCAACAGCGAGCGGCTACCGCCATCATCCTGATTGATCAGGGCTAACAGCAGGTGTACTGGTTCTATGTATTGATTATCGTTGCCAACTGCCAGGCTTTGAGCATCGGCTAACGCTTCTTGCAATTTGGTAGTCAGTTTATCGAGACGCATTTTTTGCTCCTGAATGATTAGTTACCAACACAATTTGGGGCTGTGGGGCTGTTTTCAAGCAGTGTGGAGCAGACGAGACAAAACTGTTTGTGATAGCGCAAGCTTGCCCGACGTTTGCATGACGTCGGGCAACACATGTTGCAAATATGAAAATTAATTATGAAAAACTAGCTTGCTTCTTAAATTCCTCAGTTGCGCGAACCAAGGCATTCGCAATCCCCGGCTCCATTGCCGCATGACCAGCATCACCGATCAAATGAAATGCCGCCGTCGGCCAGGCCTGATGCAGACGATAAGCGGACACCGGCGGGCAAATCACGTCATAACGACCTTGCACGATCACTGCTGGCAAATGCGCAATTTTTGCGACATTGCTAATCAAGGCGTCGTCTTCCATAAACGCGGCATTAAGCATGTAGTGCGCTTCCAGGCGACCGATACCCAGACTGACTTCATCCGATTCAAAATTGGCAATCGCTGCCGCTTGCGGTTTCAGGAATAAGCATGAACCTTCGTAGCGACTCCAGTTGCGTGCCGCTTCCATATAAATCGCTGGATCATCACAAAATAAGCGCTTGACGTACGCTTGCAGGAGGTCACCGCGCTCTTGCTCTGGCACGCCTTCTGCAAAACGTTGATGAACCTCTGGATAGAAATATTTCATGCCATTCACAAACCACTCAACCTCAGTTTTGGTGCACAAAAAGATTCCACGCAGAATAAAACCCAGACACACCTCTGGATGCGTTTCACCATAAGCCAGCGCCAGCGTAGAACCCCAGGAACCGCCAAATACCAGCCATTGCTCAACCCCCAGCATCGCTCGGATTTTTTCGATATCTGCGATCAGTAATTGTGTCGTGTTTTGGCGATATTCACCGAGCGGCGTTGATTTACCCGCACCGCGCTGGTCAAACATTACAATACGATAGTGTGCAGGATCAAAAAAGCGTCGATGCCCCGGCGATGTTCCAGCGCCCGGGCCACCGTGCAAAAATAAGACAGGCTGACCTTTAGGGTTGCCACTTTCTTCCCAGTACAAGGTATGCAGATCATCGACCGGTAGCATACCAGTGCGATACGGTTCAATTTCCGGGAATAATGGGTAGCTGAGGGTATCAGACATCGTGTCTCCTGATCTTGAAAGTAATCCCTCATTATACGCAGAGCTGGAACGACATCGCACACATCTGCTCAATTCAACCTCTAAAAACGCTGCTCCCATAACAAATGCCAGACCGCATTACTGGCTTTGACGATCTGTTGCCCAGCACGGATTTGCGTGTCTTCATAATCAGCACGTTGCCGGCTATCCTGATGCAAAAGATTGCTAACTGACAGCCTGATCTGTGTTTGCGGATTGACTTTCCAGACGGAATACATATCCAATTTACGCTCCGGATTTTGGCTTGAATATAAATACGCCGAGGCCCTTTCCGTCCCTTGAGTTTGGAAGGCATAATTACCACCTAAGGTCCATCCGGCTTGTAGCTGATAATCCATGCCTAAGTTTGCGCTGAACTTCACCTGATCTGGCATCACATTATCCGAACCGGAAACATTCATCACACGCGACCAATTGCGATTAAGGTTCGCATGCAGATTAATTTTAGGCAAACTCACATCAATTGCCGTCAGCGCAAATTTGGTTTCCAGCTCTATCCCCATTACAACTGCATTACCGTTATTGACTGGCATGACTAACCATCCGTTGGCTTGCTGCGATAAGGAGTCGATCGTGACATCCGAAATCTTGCGCATATAGGCACTGGCACTCAACATACTGCCTTCTGCATTAAACTGCTCGTAAGCGACATCCAGCCCCCACGATTTTTCGGCACGTAAAACCGGATTACCTTGCTGATCAGGGTTCAGCGGCCCATTGTCATTGTCGATGCGAATAATGCGTGGAATCAAATTCACCAAAGTTGGTGCTTTGAGTGTGCGATTGAGTGCGAAACGCCATTGTCGTTGCTCATCAAGCTTCCAGACAGTTTGCACAATCGGGCTCAACAAGCTATCGGTATGCGCCAGTGCAAAATCGCCTGCGGCATCACTTTGCACTCTGACATGTTCCCAGCGCAGACCAAGATAACTCAGCCAGTTTTCAGATAAATGCCATTCGTCCTGTGCGAACAAAGCCAACTTTGTCATCGACGCACCGTATTGCTGATTGGTGTAAAGAACCTGATTTCCGCCAGCATCCTGATCGTGTTCTGTACGTTGTTCTTGCCTTTTTCCATAGCTAGTTTCCCACCCCATGGACAACACATGATCTTTTATCGCTGGCACCAGATATTTGCCATTCAATTTAAATACATTTTCATTGGCATCTGCGCTAACATCTCTATGCTGCAACAATTGACCACCGCCGTCACTCCCCCAGAATTGGAAAAATGAGGCACGTCTAAAATAATTCCATCCGGTTGTCAGACTTAATTTAGCGTCATTCTCAAGGCTACATTCCCAACTAAACGTATTACGGGTGGTACTTAAGTGCCCATTCCAGACACTGGTATTGCTCGGAAAATTCGTCGTAGCACCAGCAAGTGTTGTTTCACTTTCCTGCTTGGTTTGATGTACATAAACCTGATTAATAAATCCCTGCCAACTCAGGGTCTGATCCGGATTTATTTGCCAATTGATATGCGGCGTGATGCTGAGGCTGTCGCGATGCACTTGTGCTGCTTGCTGCAATTGTCGCGCCGAAAGCAACGTTTCAACCTGCCTTGAATCTGCTGCTGTTTTTTGCAACAAATATTCATCGATTCTGTCGTTATTATCAGTACGGCTACGATCAAGCACAGTGCTGAGGTTATATGCCAGATCACCGGACTTGCCCGAGCTACTAAAAGTCAATCCCGGGTCAACATAACCCAGCTGCTGATTAAGTCGCCATTTCACTTCAGTCTGATCCTGACTGGTCTTTTTCTTCAAGATGACATTGATGCTACCCGCTATCCCTTGCGCACTGCTATCTGCACCTGCGACCCGCATGATTTCGATGCGTTCGATGTTCTCGGGAGCAATCGTATCAATCGCAAAACCATCTGGCATGGTTTCACTATTCAGTAAAATTTGTGTATATCCAACGCCAAGCCCACGCAGAGAAATAACTGTGCCCTTATTTTTACTTTCGCTGATTGTCACTCCGGGCAAACGTTTCAAGACCTCGCTTAAGACTGTGTCACCATAGCGTGCTAATTCCTCTTTTCCAAATACACTGACTATGGTTGGCTCACCTTGCCGTACCTTGTTAGTGGCATTGATTTCATTCAACTCCACACTTTGGATTTGATCTGCTTCTGCAACGGCGACGATTGGAAAGACTATGAAGCACGAAGCTGCAACAAGCTGCTTTAAAGGATAATGACTAAAATTTTTTTTCATAAAAAAGGCAACACGAGTCCATTACGCAATTCGCGTTGCAATTAGCATTGCTTCACGGCGTAATTCAATCAATGGTCAGGAGGATTTGGCAGCAGTTTCCGGTAAAATATGCAACTGCTGCCACAAAAAATCAGATAAGCAGTAGCGCCATCAGGAAGAGGTGGACTGCTGCTCGATTGCCTCACGGATATGCAGAATATCGTCGGTTCGTTGATCGAGGTCTTCAGCACCTAACAACACCATCGTAATGGCTCTTCCGGCTACATTCAGATGCATCAGAATGCAACGACCCGCTACCCGTGTGAAACCGGTTTTTGACAATTGAATATCCCAGCCTTTTTGACCAACCAAAACATTCGTATTTTGATGACTGCTCTCTTCCGATTTAACACCATACGACACCATCAACTTCGTCTTAGAAGTAGCCGCGGCGCTCGCTATACTGCGTAATTCAGGATAGGTCATCGCGCTCTGTGTCAGGTGCGCCAAATCTACAGCACTTGCTACGTTATTCTTGCTGTAGCCTGTGGGTTCTTCCATATGCATATGGGTCAAACCCAGCTTGTCAATTTTCGTTTGTGCTGCTGCCAGGAATGCAGTTTCACCACCAGGATAAGTACGCGCCAGCACTTGTGCAGCACGGTTATCCGAAGGGATTAAAGTCATTTCCAGCATCTGTTGACGCGTCAGACGGTTACCGGGTTTCAGATGCGAAGAAGCGCCTTTCAGTGCCAGGACATCCTCTTTGGTCACAGTAAGCATTTCTTGCATGTTCTGATGCGCATCCAGAACTACCATCGCGGCCAGCAATTTGCTTAAGGATGCCATTGGTACGGTGCTATCTGCCTCTTTTTGCAACAGAATCTCACCACTGGCATCGTCAACGACTATCGCATGCGCAGAATTGAGTTTGACCAATAATTTGACCGGTGCGGCAATCGGGTCACTTTTGAGTGCTTGCAATGTTCCTTGCAATGCCTGAGTCTGATCTTCGTTCACATGATGCTCATAGCTCGCAACTGCACTTACAACAACGCAACTCAAAATCACGCCCAATACTGGCGACGCCATCGTCCAACGCCACGCCTGCTGATCAGGTTTCATCAAACGTTTAATACGTGCTAACAAATGCCCACCGTTGGCTGCCAGCGCCATCCTTGGTGCCGATTGCCATCCATCGAGCTTTTGCAATGCCAATGCCAACGCTCTTGGCTTACCTAAGACCGCTGCCGCCACATCATCAGCGATTTGTTCACGTTCAATATCCATACGACGTGAAATCCACCATACTGCCGGATGGTAAAACAAGAACGCCAGAGCGAGGTGCTGCCCCATATTGACGAGATAATCCCAGCGTTTGATATGCGCCAACTCATGCGCCAACAAGGCTTCAATTAAATCCGGCGACATACCAGACAACAAAGATGCTGGCATAACAATTACTGGCTGCCAACATCCACTGGTCACAGGTGTTTGTAAGCGAGTATCAATTTTGAAAGCGACCTGACGCTGCAAACCAAATGCCTGCGCCATCAATCGGGTGCGCCCCTGCCAGTGCACCTGCAATTGTTGCTGCTCTTGAGGTAACAGGTTTCGCCCTAACTGCCTGACCCACAATAAACCAACCACTAAGCGAGCAACCATCAGGCTAACGCCCAACAACCAGATGGTGACAATCAAAGGTAATTGATTTTGCAATGTGTTAAGGACACGGTTATCTTTAACAAATTCCACATCAAACCGGCCACCAGATTGTTGAATCAAGTCCAGCGCGGCTTCCAGCCCCATCGCCTGCGGAGTAATCACTTGCTGATAGATGCCAAAAGCTGGCCAACCGACGCAAATCAATAAGGCCACACAAAGAACCAGATAACGTGTTTCTGGGCGTCGATTACGCAACAATGCACACACCAGCGCAGCGATACAGCCGATCACTATCCCCTGCCAGACAAAATGCAGTAAAGGCCAACCTATGATTTCTGCAACTGAAAAATTGGTATTCACAGTTTATCCTCGCCCAAAAATTGTTCGATTTCAGCCCGTTCTTCCTGACTCACATGACTGCGTAGCGCTGCCATCACCAATGCCTTGCCGGAACCCGCAAATACTTTTTGTATCAGGTCTTTAAGCAAATTGGTTTGCATATCATCCTGCTCTTGCACCGGCGCATAAATGTGAGAACGCTGACTTTCATCGCGTTTCAAAATGCCTTTGCTATGCATCAATTGCAAATGGCGCAGTACGGTCGCATACGCCAACTCAGGACGTTCCGCGTACGCAGCGGCATGGACTTGCTTGGCGGTCGCCGGTCCGATTTGCCATAGGACCTTGAGCAGATTAATTTCTGCCGCAGTGGGTTTGGGTGTATTTGACTTCTGGGTCATGGATTTTCCTTAATTCTCTGGGAAAACGAAGATCGCAAATAGATAATAGATGGGTGAACCCATCAGCACATCCAGAATAAATGTTCTAGAAACTTTTGTCTAGAACTATTTTTCTACATATTGACTATCTTAATGGTGATCTATAGACGAACTGACAGAAAACTCAACAACTTGCAGGACAATGAGAGAATAAGGAGGCTAGCAGGTCGGCGAACGCCGACCAGATACGAATTACAAGCAACTTATACAAGCAACTATCACAAGCAACTAATCCAACTGCCATTTCTTACGCGCCAACTCATCGCTTTCGCGTGCATCAACCCAGCGTGCGCCCGTTGATGTTTGCTCTTTCTTCCAAAACGGCGCCTGGGTCTTGAGATAATCCATGATGAATTCGCAGGCAGCGAACGCATCGCTGCGGTGTTGTGATGCAACTGCTACCAACACAATCTGATCAAGGGGTAACAAGGGACCAACCCGATGAATAATCAGACTATCGATCACTGACCAGCGAGCGGCAGCTTGCGCGGCGATATCTTGCAACGCTTTTTCCGTCATGACTGGGTAGTGTTCCAGCTCCATCGCGCTGACGTTTTGCCCATCATTCAGATCGCGCACCAAACCAAGAAAACTCACCACCGCACCTATTTGTGAATTATTTTCACGTAGCTGTCTGACCTCGGTGCTCAGATCAAAATCTTTCGTCTGGACGCGCACAACCATGATCAACCTCCCGTCACTGGTGGGAAAAACGCAACTTCTTTTCCATCCTCAATGAGCGTGTCTGCTTCGCACATGACGTGATCATACGCCGTACGCAAAGGCTGCTCGTCGGACAAAGTCTCTGCCCAATCTGCCCCCCGCAAGGCGAGCCACGCGCGCACATCGCCGACAGTTTTAATTTCTTCCGGCACCTCGACTGTTTGCTCGGACACGCCAAGTTTTTCGCGAACACTGGCAAAAAAGCGTAATTGAATTTTCATAGAACCAAAAAAAGAACGAATTCGTTGAACCTGAAAAACAGGCGATCTTAAAAAGAAGAGAACGGTATAAAACGTACCATTTCACCCGCATGGACCACCTGTCCAGCCCTCACTTCGACCAGACCATCACCCCAGACTGCTGAACTCAGCACACCTGAACTTTGATTTGAGAACAAATCGAGCCCACCATTTGCATTCATACGCGCCCGCAAGTATTCCTGACGACGATCAGCTTTGAGCCAATCAAAGTCAGCCCGCACAGAATAAGCTTTCGGAGCAACATCAACAACGCCTTGCATACGCAAAATAAATGGCCGGACAAACAATAAAAACGTGACAAAACTCGACACGGGATTGCCTGGCAAGCCCATAAAAAATGCCTGCCCGACTTCACCAAATGCCAGTGGCTTGCCGGGTTTTACAGCAATCTGCCACATGTTTAAACGCCCTTCTGCTTCAACAGCAGGACGAATGTGATCTTCTTCACCAACAGATACCCCACCGGAAGTCACAATCAGATCATGCCCTCGCGCTGCTTTACGTAAGGTGTCGCGCGTGGCCTCCAAGGTATCTGGCACAATACCAAAGTCCGTTATTTCGCAGCCCATGCTTTGCAATAAACCGGTCAACGTAAACCGATTCGAGTTGTAGATGGCACCTGGCTTTAATTCTTCACCCGGCATAGCTAACTCATCACCAGTGAAAAAAACGGCGACTTTCGGCTTACGTACGACTGGCAAGCTAGCTAATCCTACCGAGGCTGCCAGACCTAGTTCTGCAGCACCTAATTTAGTACCAGCCGCAAGTATCGTCGCACCAACCTGTATGTCTTCACCGCGACGACGTACCCACTCCCCAGCTTTCGGCACATGTTTAATGATGACCTCGTCATCGTCTGCCACACATTGCTCTTGCATCACAACAGCGTCGGCGCCAGGAGGAATCATGGCACCAGTAAAAATACGTGCAGCAGTTCCCGCAAGCAGAGGGTAACCAATTTGGCCAGCAGGAATCCGCTGAGTCACTTGCAGTCTGGCGGGGCCATGGACGCAATCTGCAGCACGAACGGCATAACCATCCATTTGGGTATTATCCATCGGTGGCACATCCAGCAAAGAGACTTGTGCTTGCGCCAAAATCCGACCAAGTGCGCCTATTGTAGGAAGCGCTTCAAATTCTGTCAGCGGACGCACGGCTTGCAATAGATATTCAAGTGCCTGATCAACACTCAAAAGTGGTTTTTTTTCTGTCATTGTAAAAAACGTCCAATAGAAAAATCGTTAAAAGCAGTAGCGGCATTAATTGCATCAATAGCCTTCATTGTAGCCGTTCCTCCTGCGATCCACAGTTTGTGTCCCTGTAAATATGTCGTGAGATCAAGTTGACGCACAAACGACATCACCAAAATTTCCTATTTAAGAGAAACTAAGAGAAACAACATTTAGTGAAATAAAGCAAATTTTATTGCAAAGCATCGATTAACTGTCAAACTCACTATAATGAAACAAAACTAATCCATAAAGTGAGGCCTCAATGTTCGCAAAAACAAGACCATCATTTCTATATAACAACAGTTTGGGCTTAGCTTTCTGCATTTCTCTCAGCACGCTCATTAGCAACAATGCTATTGCGGCCTCGGAATATCGCTTTTCTCCCGTCAATCAGTACGATATCAACTTAACTGCCGCCTATTGGAATCCGATTATTAGTTACGTATCGGAAAAAAGCGGCGTCAAACTGATCTTAAAAATCGGTCGTACTTCCGCCGACACAACGAGCTATGTACTTGCAAAAGAAGTCGATTTTGCATTCACCAATCATTTGTTTGCACCAGAACGCGAAAAACTTGGCTGGCAAACTTTTGGGCGTCGCAATATTCCGCCTATTTCAGGAGAAATAGTCGTCCCCCAAACCTCTGCTATCACCGACATCTCACAACTCAGTGGAAAAGACATCGCTTTCCCTGGCCCTGAAGCTCTGATTGCTTATAAAGTCCCCATGGCGCATCTCATGGAGCAAAAAATCAATGTAAACGTATTTTTTGGCGGCAACCAGAATGGCGCGCTGGCACAACTGTTTTCCGGACAGGTGCAAGCAGTTGGAGGCAATTCACAATTAATCGATAGCTACAGTGTCCGTGAAGATAAAAAATTCCGGATCTTATGGAAATCGGAACCCTACTACGACCTGGCTTTAATGGCATCAAATAAAGTTACCCCTGCTGACCTCAAAGCTGTCGCAGCGGCTTTTTTTGGCATGAAAGACGATCCAAACGGAAAAGTTATTTTGAAACAGGCATCGGCAAAAATCGGTTTATCGGAAAGCAGCTTCTTTATCCCGTCTGATGGTAGCGAGTATGCTAATTACAGAAAATTCTATCAAAATCTCCCCCCCAGCTTACGCTAATGCATTGCCAATACAGGTGCTAACGTGCGTTTGCTAAAGTTTTTACTTCCAGAATCTCTGGTTTTGCGCGTCTACGCGCTTTACACCGTGACCTGGTTGTCATTTATGTGTGCCG
The DNA here is from genome assembly GCF_049340505.1 of Undibacterium sp. Dicai25W. Lineage (NCBI taxonomy): Bacteria > Pseudomonadati > Pseudomonadota > Betaproteobacteria > Burkholderiales > Oxalobacteraceae > Undibacterium > Undibacterium sp. Dicai25W. The sequence continues at coordinate 115,343 of NZ_JBMPOQ010000005.1, forward strand.
CTATTGGGCTTTACTATGAAACGCGCTTCACACAAGAAATAGAAGACGTACAAGAAGCGGCGGAATCGATGCTGGTCGTCGCATCGAACAGTGTTTCGGATAGTGTTGTTATAGGGGACTTTGACACTATCAAACGCACCTTAGACCATATGATGGTTAGCTCCAATTTTTCTTCGGCCAAATTTATCACGCTGCAACAAGGTGTAGTGAGTAGTCATGAAAAACCAGTGATCAATCATGGCTACATCCCCTCGTGGATTATTGAGCGAGTAGAAAACCACTTGTTTGACGATAACAATATCATCAAAGTTGGCGGCATCGATTATGGGGTTCTACGTTTAAGCTTCGATAATTTGCAAATTGCCGAACGTATGTGGCAAATGATGCAGGTAGCATTAGCACTCACCCTCGCTAGCTTCATCGGCGGATTGATTTTGATTTGGTATCCACTCAAAAACTGGTTGGGCAAACTTCAGGGAAGTAGCGTACTTGCACTAGGCACAGTGGAAGGACGTGACCTTGAAAACGAGTCATTGATCAGCGAAGCGCCACTTGAAGTCCGTCAAACTTTGATACGCCTGCAAAATACCGCCAGTCAGTTGCGCATCGAACTTAGCGAACGCGAAAATACGCTGCAATCGCTGCGGCAGATTTTAATCAGCCTTCTTCCTGCATCTGCAGACAAACCCTCGGAAGGACAAAACATCTCCATTATTCTGTCTGATATTGAGCATTTGATAGCTGAGGGTGAGAAATCCCGTTTAGCCTTAATTACCGCCAAAGAGAGTGCTGAACAAGCCAATCAGGCAAAAAGCATTTTCCTAGCCAATATGAGCCATGAAATCCGCACGCCTATGAATGGCATCATAGGCATGATTGATCTATGTCTGGACAGCTCGCTAAACAAAAACCAGCAAGAATTTTTAGCGATGGCAAAACACTCTGCTGACAATTTGTTAGTGATCATTAATGACATCCTTGATTTCAGTAAGATAGAAGCCAATAAGGTAGAACTTGAGTCCATTCCAATTTCGCTCAAAGATTTTCTGACTGATTTATTTAAAGCAGCCGAATTTCCAGCAAACAAAAAGAATTTGACGTTAAAAACAGACCTCAGTTCAGATCTGCCACCTCTGATACTTGGTGACCCGGTTCGCTTAAGTCAGATTATCAATAACCTTCTTGGCAATGCGATTAAATTTACTGATCAAGGACAAATTACTTTATCCGCCTATGTCAGCAATGACGCATCCACACGCCTGTTCATCAGCGTCACAGATACCGGCATAGGTATTCCTGAAGAAGTTCAAGATCGCATATTTGATGCTTTTTCACAGCAGGATGTATCAACCACAAGGCGTTTCGGCGGCACCGGCTTAGGTCTGAGTATTTGCAATAAGCTAGCGCAATTGATGGGTGGTCGCATTACCATTAACAGTCAGGTTGGGGAAGGAAGCCAGTTCACTTTAGAGCTTCCGGTCAATCTTCCTCCGGAAACGGCTAAAACAAAGGACCCCGTAAATCGTACCGAGGAAGCTGAAATCAGGAAATTAAATATTCTGATTGCAGAGGACAATGCGATCAATCAAGCATTAATGGTCAATTTAATGAGCCGTCAAGGACATAAAACCTGTATAGCAAACAATGGCGCCGAAGCTGTGACTATGTGGCAAGAGGGTAAATTTGATTTGATTCTGATGGATATGCAGATGCCTGTGATGGGAGGCATGGATGCCACCAGAGAGATACGCAGAATCGAGCAAGAAAAAAATATTACTCAACGAACTCCTATCCATGCGCTAACCGCCTCAGCGATGGCGAGTGAACAGCAAGAGGCGATTGAAGCCGGACTGGATGGCTACCTGACCAAACCGGTCAATCGTCAGGTGCTCAATGAGGTGCTAAGCGCTGTTGCTCAAAGAGGTGCATAAAAGAACGTCCGTAAAAAACGCCCCCTTCTTCACGTTAATACTTGTACAAAAATCTGATCTCAAGCAAAGCCTGAATAACGATGCAAAATCACGCTAATGTTGTCATGCCCGCCTTGATGATTGGCAAAATTGACAAGCCTCAAACATTGCTCACTCACCGTCAACCTTGAATCAAATAAGGCCAACATCTTTGCCGGGCTATCGCAGTAATTCCATAATCCATCAGAGCATAACAAAATTGTCATATCACCTTCCAACGCCATACTCGCAACATGAATGTTGGGAACATCGTCACGCATCCCCAGACATTGGGTAATGCAATGGGCATTGCAATCTTTCATTGCGTTATTAATGCTGATACCCGCTTTAACTTGCTGATTGAGCCAGGAGTCGTCTTCGGTCAACTGCACTACATTTTCATGACGAACGACATAGAGTCTGGAATCACCAACCCACGCATAATCCAATTGTCCTGCTTCTATCATCGCCACTACTATTGTCGCCTCTGGTTCTGCCAGTGTGGGGTCATCATATGGCAACGCACAGATCGCATCATTAGCTGCGCTGACGGCGATTTGCAAACGCTGACTGGCAGGCATATCACTGTGCGTTTGCAAACTAGCCAACGCTGTTGTCACTGCCACATGTGCTGCTTCTTTGGAACGACAAGCAGTAGAGACGCCATCTGCAACCGCTAACGAAAAAATTCCCTCACTATCACGCATTGCTACCGCGTCCTGGTTTTCGGTATGTTGCAGACCGCGATGGCTGGCACTGACAGTGATTGCATTTAAAACCTGCAAATCAGGAAAATCAAGGATCTGCTGCTTACGACCACAATTTTCACAAATACTATCAGCGTCAAATTCAGCATGGCCGCAGGCACAAGCGATGCTAATCGTATTGGATTGAACGCCAACCAGATTACTTTCGGTCGCAACAGAAATCGCAGTACCACACGCCTCACAAAATGAGAAACCAGTACCAAGCACTTCACCACACTGCTTACAATCCACTATCCACTCCTGCCATCATTAAAGTAAGGTTACTGGGCGAACGCGATTTGCCTGATCCACCCAATAGTGACGCTCTGCCTCGGTTTTAGCTAACCTGGATGCCTGTCTGAATTGGCCTTCTGCCGCAATCCGCAAGGCATGTTCGGTGTATTCGGCGCCTAAAAATGTGGTGTTCGCTGGCCAATTAGAACTCTTAGTTCGCTCCACCAACAGATTAATCAGGCGACCCGCAATTTGGAATACCGAGCCGCCACTGCCCAATACAGATTTAATCGCCGTTTCTGCCACTTGCATAACTTTGATATCGACAGTGTGCGGATAAGCGAGCAACATTTCTCCGACGCTCAGTTGCGTTTCTGTGTGCAAGGCATGATTGCCCGGAACGCGTTGTAAAATATTAAAGGCTTCCATGAGACGACCCGCTTTAGCATGACAACGCGCCGCACCAACATGGGCGCTGACAAAAGCCGGATCGACTTGCCCTACCCTATCGTAATACGGCAAGGCTTGTTCGAAATCATTGGCGATCTCCGCTGCAAATCCCATTGCAAGGCGCGGCGCCAACTCACCTGGCATTTCGAAATAACAGCGCTCAAAATATGGAAGTGCTTTTGCGCCTTCATTTTTCGTGATCAGGTATAAACCGCGATACCAACTTGCGCGCCAGTCAAATGGATCAGCGTTTTCCAACTGAGTTAAGGTTGACTCGATCACGGCATCGCGCTGCCCGGGCAACAAATCCTTATTCGCGATCAACACTTCAACCAAACGCAATCTTGGTTCGGCCGCTTTGTCGCCATTCTTTTCTACCAGCTTTTGCAGTTCTTCCAATTGCTCGTTGGCATCCATCATACTGAGCACACAAATCACTTCACCTGCGGCTCTATCATCGATCCTGACACGAGGATTAGGTAAAGATAAAGGATTGATTTGCGTTGCCAATTCGCGTGCTGAGGCATGAATTAATCGGTCACCGGTAAAGACTTTACTATCAACTGGTTTAGGGCCAGATTGCAAGGCGACGATTTCTCGTAACACCCCGAATAATTGCTCACCCATTTCATCCGCAGTCTGGAAGCGTTCGTCCGGATCGGTATGCGTAGCGCGCAATAAAAACCGATACAAAGATTCGTTTTCCGCCAAAACCTCTGCGCTATCTGGGCCAGGCAATTTGAACTCATAGTCAGAAGAAAACTTAAAGTCCATGATCAATACCGCTAACGCCCGGCCAAGCGTGTACAAATCCGACACTGCAATCGGGTCGGTACTTGCCTCAGGCGCTGAAAAACCTATCGTGGCGTAGATATCACCGTTCGGATCACCAATTTTTCTGACGGCGCCCATATCAATCAGTTTGACATCCCCCGCCTCAATCATGACGTTGTCTGGTTTGAAATCGCAATACACCAGGCCTTGTGCATGCAGATAAGCAAATGCTGGCAAAATCCCCAAAATATAGGAAATTGCTTCGGTCACTGGCAATGGGCCGCGTTGTTTGCGCAAACTATATACCGTTTGCCCGCCAACATACTCCATAATGATAAAACCTTCAGTGCCCTGATTCACAAAATCATAAATAGCCACAATCTTAGAATGCTTTAACGCTGCCAGATAACGGCGCTCCGCCACAGCCGCAGCCGCACTGGCTTCATCATTCGCATTCAGCAAACCTTTAAGCACCACCCAGCGCTGTAAAACTTGATCCCATCCAAGGTAGATCCAGCCCAGACCACCAAACGCAATTGGACCTTTAATTTCATATTTACCGGCGACCACGTCACCCGCTTTGAGTCGTGCAACGAAATCGTATGGGGTGCCACATGCAGGACAAAAACCCTTTGCACGATTCACCTGCGCATCGCACTTCGGGCAATGGCGTTTATGTAAAGGTACTTCAGGATCGGCCATTAAGAGTTTCAATGGATCCTGATTCGGCAGATCTGGCAGCGACACCAAACCACCGCCAAGTGCATTACGTCGAGTGCTTGAGTGGGAGGTGATACCAGCGCGGCGACGGGTAGTTTTAGCGCCACCAGATTCTGGTAAACGTACAGGATAATTGACGGTAAAGCGCGTCGATCCGCGGGTGCGTCCGGTGGTCACATTACCGGTCGTAAAGTCAGCAGAGAGATTCGGCGCAACAACTCCCGGCGGCAATCCAAGACCGCCAGTCGCCGCCGTTAGCAGCGTTTTACTGGCTGGCTTACCACAATCTTCACACACGTCGTCGACAACGACTCCACCGCAATATTGACAGGACGCTGCCATAAAATCACCTCAAGTTTTACTATCCGAGCTTATTAAAAAGCGGTCTTTAAAAAACGGTTCCCAATATGGGGTTAAATTATCTTGCTTAACTGCTGCTGATACTGAGACAGTTTGACTCGTAAATTTTCCAGATCCAAAGGACGCATCAACAAATCAGTTTCAATTTGTGCGCGCAGCTGTTGTCGTCTTTGATCAATACCGTGCTGCATCATGAGTGCCTGATCTTTGGCTTTATATGCTGCAAAACGTCCTTTTAATTCATCGACTTCTGCACATCGGGTTTGCACTTCGGCAATCGCACGATTTAAGTCGGCTTGCGCCTGGGTCATCGCCAATTGCAGCCTACTCATGCCCACCAACACCGCCGACCATTGACCGGCATGCAAACTATTTTCTAAAGTCTCGCACCAGCTTTGCAACATCGCGATCGGTGAAGTGCCAGGCATTTTTAAGGTGCTTAAAGTCTGTGCACCACATAGATGACTGAGGTTTTCACATTGTGAGTGATACGTCAGCTCCAGATCCCTTAATTCATTTAACGTTAACTTGGCCTGCTCAACTTCTTTCTCCGCTGATAGCCTGGTACGTTCAAGGTCATCCAATTTGGCGGCCCAGACACTGAGGCTTCGGCGCAAGGCTTCTATGCCGTCTAAGGCATTGAGAGGATCCGCCTGCAAACCTTGAATTTCGATAAACGAAGGACGATCAGATTCAGCTTTTAACCCTTTAGCACGTTGCTCCATCAGGCTGTAATCATGCTTGATGCCAACCAGGGCTTCGGCTCCTCTTGACTCGGCGAGATCTAACTGATTTAAGCTATCTCTGGCCTGCTCAAATTCATTTTGCATGATCAGCAAGAGTGCCGCAGGCGTCAACTGCGAACTCTGCGCAGCACTGCCTAGCAAGTCGCGGTTCTTGATCGACACTTGCCCGGTTGTCCTGACGATGGAAGAGCCTTCCAGCAAGGCGAATATTTTATCCTCGCGAGTTGACGATGACATAAATAAACTATGCTGCGCAATATTCAATGCTTCATCGACTATTTTGGCTAACAATAAATAATCATCGACCAGAGTACTTAATTGCGCTGTCGCTTGTTCTGCTTTAGCTTTACTCAAACCCGAATAATTACCAGCCCTGAGTTTAATGCGAATCCGCTTCGTACTCTCAGCATCCGCTAACTCATTTGCATTCGTGCTGATAGCGGCAAGCCGCTGTTGCCAGACCGCTAGCGAATCATCTATATTGCTCACTCGCGAAACTCCACCAGACGTTTTTGGATACCAACTATCGTTCCCAATACAGGTGCCAATAACAGAATCGCCAACAGATAAACAAGTTGCTTTATCGAGGACATTGCTCGGGCGATGCCATCATCAAATTGGGTCTGGTTGATCATCAAGGTTTTCGACAGCGCTGCATTAAAACGATCAAATGCCCAGTCTGATTGATGTTCAAGTTTACCAATACAAAGAGCGAGCGCTTGTTCATGTTTGCCACTGGATTCGAATTGACGGATCTCTTTGTCAATATAGACGTATTCGACCCATGCTTTTAATGTATCAACGGCTGCCTGATGTTCCCCAGGGAAGGTCACGTTCACCAACTCATCAGCCAGCAAGCCATGCCCTTTCAATTCTTTGGGATCGGCAATTAAGGCGTTTGCTGCACCTATCTTCGAAGAAAAAATTTTATCGGCAGCGTCCGTAAATAAAGCAGTTTGTTTTGCTTGCGCTTGCTTGTCAGTTATTAACAAGTACATACTTTCCTGTGCATTCGCTGAATATGCCAACGCTTGTGCCTGCGATAATACGTGGCCAGAATCAAACGCGTCTTCTTTGGCAGTTCGAAGATCAGACGATATTTGATCAATTTTAATTGCCATGCAAGAAACGCTGGCGATAAATACCAACAAGCCAGATAGCATGACTGGATTGACGATGCGCTTAAATATGGCAAACATCTTCACCTGTGCTTCTATCAATGCCACGACCAACAACATAGACAACAACAGGAACGTCACAAAATAATTTTTTGCAGCTTGCCTGCCCTCGGCATAACTACTCGCAAGATGTGTAAAATTCGCATTATCAAGCTCAACCACAGCCGGCAAAATATGTTCGCGCATCAATGTGTCAGCTTTCAGCAGCAAGTCATGTGGATCTTTCGTAACCAGAGCCATGCCCACAACGCGTTCATATTCTGACAACTGAGTCATTGCCATTAAAATCGGTTTTCGCTCTTCGTCACCAAAAGTGATATTTTGCGCCGCCGATAATAACTTATCGTGTGCCTGATTGATCGCAGCAATATATGCTTTACCAGATGCTCCATTTGCTTCTTCTTTTAGCAAAAAAAGATCCATGAGATTGGTATGTGCATCAGCCAATCGTGAACGTATTTGCTCAGCGGCGATGATAGAAGGAACCGCGTCCTTCCCGACGGTATTGACTACCGAGCGATAGCTATCGAAAACAAAAAAAGCTGCAATAAAAACGCTTATACTGAGAGCTACACACAAAGCGCGTCTCAGCTTAAGTTGCCGTGGTACTTCAGACACCTGATACAAATCAGCCTCGACTAAAGAGACGTGCAAAGTATCTTGCAAAGTTCCACCCACGGGAACGTTGACTGGAGTTAGCATAGCAGAAGACATAGATAGCTTTCCTAAAACGGTAAGTGTCGATTATCGAAGTTCGACACGAATCCGTGTCCACATACCCAGAGTCAATTCGTCACCCGGACTGATCATGGCAACAACACCGGCTAACATAAGTTTATTATTGAGTTCGGTACCATTGGCAGAACCCAAATCGAGAACCGTATGGTTTCCTTTTTCGTCGCGCATCAATTTCAAATGACGGCGAGAAATACCCGGATCCTGAACGACGATTTCGGGATAAATGCCCTTGCCTTCAAACTGCCGCCCCAAAGTTTGTTCATCCAGATCAAGATGATATTCTCTGTCGGGCGCCCCGACCGGACACGGATTTTCCGGGTCATTTTCAGTGTACAAAGTCGGATCAACCGTAATAATGAGCTTGAGGCGCTGCGACTGCATCGTCGTATCCGCAACATTGTTCACCGTATTAGCTATGGGTGACGAAACGCAGACATCTGGAACAAGGGGTAACGTTGGTGCCGCCTCTGCAACATTTTGTACCACTGGCGTCTCGGCAGCTACTACCGGAGAAATTTGCGGTATTGGCATAGGCGCTGGCTTAGCTATACTCTGCAAGCCATTAAACGATGCACCAAGTTCAAAATCATAACGGCAAACTTCACAATAGCGGGTACCACTGCGACGTGGAGTCATGCAATCTGGACAATCCAGATTATCAACCCTGGCAGAAGCAGGTTTTGCATCGGCCACTTTAGGTGCAACGGGCGCATTATTATTCGCGGCTGATAATTTAATCGGAGCACCACACTCCGAGCAATAATCCGTATCCGTAGAAAAATGACCTTTAGGACAAATATTACTCATGGTTTCAATTCAGTTAAAGTGAGAGTGTGATGGTGTAAACCTTGATCCGATGAACCTTGTCAAAAGTCATCTTAAATATTACCAACCGCATCGCCAACGACACCAGTACGACGGCGTACCGTGCGCGTTCCGCCTAATTCCAATTCCATATCAGCTGCTTTGTCAGACTTTTTCAAGCGTACAGTGCCGGCGTCGGCATCAATCACATCAACTACTTTTTTCAAGCGACGCGTCACCTCTTCGTTACCGGATTCCTGCGCCAATTTTGCCGCCCGTCCTAACAAACGCGTGGCTTTATCTTCATCACCCTTGGCCTTCGCTTCAAGCCCTTCCTGGATCGAGTCTGCCAATTCTTTTTGCCCGGTATAGTGTGCAACTTCTTTGCTGATGCGTGTCGTCAGCATGTCATCACCTGACCATCTGACTGCGATCGGATCACAAGTGACTTTAGTTTCTATCCCACCCTCCAGATAAACAACACTCGCACGGCATGCCAACACTTCTTCATCAACAGCACCGGCTGGCAATTCAAAGGCAAGTTGGAAATCACGCGCCTCATTACCCCATGCGCCCAACGGCACATCGAGCGTCTTTTCATCGATTCGTGTGGCGACTGGCATCAGATCCATAATGTCAGGGCTCATTTGTTTTACTGTCAGTAGCTTGACGACTTTTGGCGACCAGATGCGTAATACCGCGCCTGAGATACCTTTCGACATGGAACGCCTTAAAAAGGCTTGCAAATCTTCTTCCAGACCGGCTGGATCAGTGATCGCATCAGCAGTACCCAACAAAGCCGAAGCGATGGTGCGCAGCTCTGCTGGCTTCCAATCGGTACCGATACCGCGACAGTCACACTGAAACACGCCTTTGCACTCTTCAATCACAGCAGTAAGATGCATGCTGTCTTCAGCACCATTTTCACCATCAGTCTGAAAGTAAACGCTCGCCATGGTGGCACCACTACTCCTGACCTGGTGATAGGCAGTTTTCAGTCCAGATGACATGGACGTTGAACCTGACGCGCGCAGACCTTGAATTGCACTATGCGCAAATGCTTTATTCGCCGCAGTGGCGGGGCTCGCTTTAACCACAATATCAGCACTACCTGAAAAACTGACTACGAAGAACCACATATCTTCCGACAACATATCAATACCACGACGTGCAGCATTCTTTGCTTGTGAGAGCTTTTCACCACCCATCGAACCCGATACGTCCAGGACAAAACCAACAATTTTTCGACCACCTGCATTGGGGACAATCTGCACATCCGAAGAAATCGTCAATACCGTGTCAAGACGTGACTGACCTACAGATAAATATGGGTTGAAAAACCCTTGAATACGAAACATAAAACACTCCGACGAGAGTCAGTTAAGACGATATTAAGACGATATTTTTTGTACAAATTGATTGCCAGATTCCAGCAAACCTTCGGTAAATTTACGATTGAGTGCGTTCAAATCATTAATGGATTTTTCACGTTTATCGGCGTTTTCCAAATCCAGACGATGACCAAGCGCGATCGTCTGCAACAATTTATCTGCGGATTGCGCCAGTACAGCAACATCCGCCGCAAAATCTCCCTGGCTGTTTTTCGCTTTTAAATACGCGTCTTGCAACTGATCGCTACCTATACTGCCCAATTCTCTGGACAGGGCGCGGCGTGCTTCGGTTGCTTTGGATGCCTTTGCTGTTTCCGATAAAGCAGCTACATTAAGAATTGCCCGTTTCAAAGCAGGCAGATCGAACAGAATACTATCCATGACATTATTCATTTCTATCATGGCAGCCGTTTGTGTGGCGCGAATTTCTGGCACCGAGACGATAGACTGGCTGTGCGCCACATGCATACGCACGATACGTGTTTCAAATGCATTGATTTGCTCTGCAAAATCGCGCAGCTTAGCGATTTCAACTACATCGCGTGATTGCTCTACCGCCACACGTTTTTGTTCAAATTCCAGACGCGCACGCTTGATCAGTATCTGGCCGGCCGCCATATACAATTCCATGGTTTTGATATGGTCAATACTGGCTTGAACCAGACGATCCAATTTGTCGTTGGTCGATCTGAGGGTGGTCAGTTGCGCCTGCGATTTTTGTTCGATCGCATTCAGATGCTCAGTAATTTTCTTATGATTTTGCTGTAATGCACGCAATGCCGAGAACCACTCACCAACAAAAGGGATTTTCCCAAATTGTTCAGCCAGACTGCTTTGACCTGCAACCTCTTGTTTGATCTTAGGAAGATTCAGGTCTTTCAAGGTTGTCGCCAGTGCAATGGTAATTTCTCCCGCACGCCCTGCTTCGCTGGTACGCATTCCTTCCAATAACTGATCGAGATGTTTACTCAATTCACGTTGCGCATCAGCGCCAAATGACATCAGGCTATTGGTATCGGAAAACGATACACTGGCAGCGATTTGATTGATGCGCGCTTTTTGCTCCTCGGTAAATTTGTTTAAGTCGATTTGCCGATCCGCTTGCAATTCGTAACGCAGGGCAGGTGGATTTCCATCGTACAAAGATACTGTATTCAACGGAGAAACAACCAATTCGGCTTCTGTTTTTAACTCGCTCATTGTGCAACCCCGATCTAAATCCATTGAAAAATCAATCTCACTATTTACTCCCTGCAAGTATGGGGAGCGCCTTCAAATCCGCATCTACAAGTCCAATTCATTTTGGACAAGCTGCATCTTGGCACTGCATTAGCGTAAAAGAAACGGTAATTATTTTTTTCTTTAACCGATAATTTATCAGCAAATACCGTTGCATATTTGCAACTAGACAGAATCCAGGCGAACGATCGAAAAATCACCAATCTATGTGGCCTGACTTTTAGATTATTGCAATTATGCCACTTAATAAGAGCCGAAAGGATAAACAACAGTGGAGGAATAAGTCAAAGACGCAAAATAGCCGCATGCGAGAACAGTGGAAGTCACTAATGAGTCTTGAACAAGAAGCTTTCGGAAATTTACAACCCTTGCTGGGTAAGTGCTTCGAGCGCGACGGGCGTCAGCGGTAGGGTGATAATAAAACAAGTACCAACACCGACTTCGGACTTGAGCTGTATGGTTCCGCCAAGCACGCTAGTGACAATATTGTAGACAATATTTAAGCCGAGACCAGATCCGCCCTGCCCCAATTTGGTCGTAAAAAAAGGATCAAAGACACGTGCGAGATTTTCAGCCGGGATACCCAAACCATCGTCGCTAAAAACCAACTCTGCGTGAGTCTCATCGATCAAACGCGTCGTCAAGCGCATCGTTCCCTGCCGCCGTCCTTCAAACGCATGCGTGAGTGCATTGGTGACCAAATTGGTCAATACTTGCCCCAAAGGCCCGGGATAACTATTCATCTTAATGCCCGGCGCTAAGTCGCTAGTCATGACAAATGCAGTTTTTTTATACATAGGCACCAGAGTGACCATGATTCCTTCAATCGTCTCTTTCAAGTCAAAACTACGCCGTTGATTGCTTGCCTGGTCCGCCGCAACTTGTTTAAAACTGGCAATCAGGTCATGGGCGTTACCAAGATTGCGCAACAACAACTCGGTACCCTTTTCGATAATATCAAAATACGTCTCAATAGCCGAGCGACGTAAATTACCTTCTTTCACAGAACGACGTAAATCACGCGTATCGTCATGTAAGGTGCTTGCCACCGTTACACTATTACCTATCGGAGTATTCAATTCATGTGCGATACCAGCAACCAGGGAACCAAGCGCAGCTAATTTTTCCGAGCGTACCAACTCACCTTTTGTGAGTTTTAATGACTCAAGAGCTTCATATAGTTCCTCATTGGTTTCTTGTAATTTCAACGTACGAGACTGTACCCGCGATTCTAATTGTTGGTTAATTTCTTGAATTTCTTTTTCGGTTTCACGCTGGCGTGTAATGTCGACCGCCGAAAAAATGAAGAGTCGTTCATCGTGAATTTTGATTGGTCGGCCAGATAAAATACAAATCAAAATACGACCGCTCTTTGCTCGCTGACGAACCTCGATTCTCGTCGCTTGCGTTTGCTTGATCTGATCCAGCATGGCTTGTCGCTCATTTAAATCTACCCAGACATTGAGTTCAAACGAAGTATTGCCAATGATTTCTTCTCTGGAAAATTCAAATTGCGCAAGCCAGACATCATTAACATCCACAAACTGGCCATTTTCTATGCGAACCAACCCCAGTGGAATCGGTGCCTGCTGGAAAATGCTGGCAAACTTATATTGACTTTCGCGCAATTCTTCTTCGTATTGCAAACGCATTTTATGGGCATCTATAAAGGCATTAAACCAAACAACAAGCTCACTGATTTCATCCCTGCTTGCGGGTACCGGCAGGTGTTCAACCAGGTCGTTTTTTTGTTCTTGAATACGGCGAAAACCTTTAGAAATTTCTTGAATGGGGGTAACCATGTTTCTTCTGAATAAATGGCTAGCCAATAAAATAATAATCGAACTGAGAACAATCAACAATCCAACAAGCTGCGTCAATCTTCGCATTGGTGCGAGCAAAGTTTCCTGAGGGATTACTCCGAACAAGTGCCATCCCTGATTTTTTATAGTCGCAAGGCTGACGAGATAATCACGGTTATCAATGTGCAAAGCTGATTTTTCATTGCCACTTTTGAGCCAATTTGCGAGGCTTTCGGGCATATTTTGCCCCACTATTTTCTTATCTGGCGCGTAAACTACCCGCCCGTCAGCGTCAGTAACCACCATATAAGAACCACGTCCCAAATCAACTTTACTGAAATGATCAAAGAGGTAGCTGGTAGAGCAATTAATCAACAACATACCAACTGGCTCCGACAACTGCGTTTCGCTGGAATAACGCCACACAATCTTATATGCAGTGAGTAATTTTTCAGAATCAGATGCGGGGTATAACTTATTGCCCACACTGAGCCACTGCAATGAACCATCCGAAGCCAACGCCGTTCTGTACATCGTGTCACGCACGTACTTATTGACTTCCGGCTCGCTTAAGGTTTCACCGACATAAAAGCGGTGCCCTTTTGCAGTATAAAAGTCGATCGAGGCGACGCCTTTTAGGCTGCTATATAAATTAAGATTTTGGCGAATTTCTGCCTGAGTCGACAAATCGTCATAGGCATCGCGCTTCATTTCATTCAACGCGTCTGTTCGAGCGGCAACCTCGCCGATTTTATCTATCGTTGCAATCCGGGACGCCAGGTTATCTACCTGTTGCAACTGCAACTGTAAATAATCACGCTGATTATTGACCAACTGAGAACTATATCCACTGGTCAAATCGAGAATAGTTTCCTGAACCACGTCGTAGGAACTGACAGCAAAAATCAATAGTGGCAAGATGCTCACGATGACCAGATAGCCAATCAGCTTATAAATGATATTAAACTTGATGAACTTGAGTTTCAAAACTCACTCTACCTATTTAAGCGTATCGATTGAAACTAAATGCGCGTCAATTTTGAGGACTGAGGGCAATTTTTCCCCCTTCAATGCACGCACTGCGAGAACCACTCCCTGATACCCTTGCAAGGCCGCTTGCTGGTCTACGGTCAACCGCATCTTACCAGCCCGAACAGCCGCCTTAGCATCATCAAGAGCATCATAACCAATGATCTGCACATTCTTTCGAGCACTGTCAGAAATATATTTAATGGCACCCAACGCCATCATGTCGTTAGCGCAAAAAATTACCTTAATTGCCGGATATTTTTCAAAGATCTGCTTTGCTACCTTGTACCCTTCATCAATTTTCCAATTTGCTGTTTCTTTTGCCACGATTTGTATCAGCGGATTTGAATTAAAAGCGCGAACTGCCCCCGTCATCCGCATGCGCGCATTCTCTGCGCCAGGTAAACCCTCGATAATAGCGACCTGGGTGGGCTTATTGATTTTATCGACCACCGACTTCACTGCATCAAAACTTGCTCCTTCATTATCGACACTGATAAAGGGGATCATCGGCATACCAGAATTACGCAAGGTGCCAGGGTCAAGCTGATTATCGATATTAATGATGACAATCCCCGCTTTATCCGCTTCTTTTAACACTGGAATTAAGCGACGCGAATCACCGGGGGCAATTACTATTGCATTCACTTTTTGCTCTATCAAATCCTGGACAATCTGAATTTGTTCTTCAATCGCCGTTTCCTGCCCCGCAGTTTTAACGATAAGTTCAACACCCAACTCTTGCTCAGCCCGTCTTGCCCCTTTCTCAATATCAATGAAAAAAGGATTGGTAAAGGCTTTCAAAACCAACCCAACTTTATATCTGGACGAGAGTTCCGGCGCTGGAGATGAGCTAGAAGTGGAATTATTCCCAGATTTATCGCCTTGCCCACATCCACATAAAAAAATAAACAGCAGGCAAATCAAAAATGAACGACAAGCACTCATAATTTCCTCATAAAAACCCAACATATAACCCAGGCGCGCAGGCTGGAAATAAATTAGTGAATTAATTAATTCATTAATACAAAAACAGACCCAACATACACGGAATGGTTTAAGCAAGGACAATCGGACTCTCAAATAGAGTTACTAATACTATAGGCAATTGATTACATCTCGCCTACAAAAACATATTAAATTGTATTAAATATGCTTCCCACTATAAAAATTATTAAATGATTCAGTAAAAAGCGACAATTGAGCCATCACAGAGATCATAAATAATGCATAAAAGATATTTTCCTGACCGCACACAAGTATTTAAATTTCTAAAAAAATAGGCAGACAAGGTAAAACGTGGCTGATAGAATGCTCGCCATTGTCATTGGGGAGTAGCCATCTTTAGTTCCCGCTAAAGAGTCCACGTCAACAAACTTGAGAAAAAAAACTCATGGCGTGGTCAGCTTCTGCTGTTGCAGTTAAGCCAGGCGAGACCTTTGGCCACCTTACGTTTTGCTAGTCGGGCGAGTCGTAGGGTTGCGCCATTGTCCTCATTCTCGCCCGACCACTGAGACCCATGCTTCTCACTATTACGCTATTTTCTCTCTCTGCAGTCGCGATTTATATCGCATGCGAATTTTTCGTCAACGGTATCGAATGGTTTGGCCACAGGCTCAAGCTCGGCGCGACAGCCATTGGTTCAGTACTCGCGGCATTTGGTACTGCCTTGCCAGAAAGCGCAGTCACTTTTATGGCAGTCGTTTTCGGTAAAACTTCAGCCCAAAAAGACATAGGCATAGGCGCCGCAATGGGTGGTCCACTTGTATTGGCGACGTTGGCATATGCAGTCGTAGGCGCGGCGTTAATTTTTCATCGGCATAAACTTCAACGTATTAATCGCCAGGTACAAGTCGACCATATTCGCCTAAGTCACGATCAGGCAGCATTTCTTGGCGTTTTTGTCGTCAAAGTTGGATTGGGCTTAGTGGCATTTACCTATAAGCCTTGGTTGGGACTTTTATTTCTTGCAACTTATGCGGCGTATGTCTGGCGCGAAATTCAAACCAGCGATACCGCACCCGAAGAAGAACAATTAGAGCCTCTTAAGTTCTGTCCTTCAGTCGCTGAGCCATCTTTGCGTTGGGCAGCACTTCAAGTGACGTGCTCGCTCGTTGTTATCAGCATTGCATCGCATGTATTTGTCGGTCAGCTCGAAGCGATCGGCACCGCCCTGAATTGGTCGCCGCATCTGGTGGCATTACTATTGAGTCCAGTCGCTACAGAGCTGCCAGAAACCATGAACGCGCTCATTTGGGTCAAACAAGGCAAAGAAAGGCTGGCACTGGCTAATATTTCTGGCGCCATGATGATACAGGCGACGATACCGAGTGCCTTGGGGCTATTTTTTACGCCATGGTTGTTTGATGGGCCGCTGCTAGCCTCAGGCATTATCACAGCGCTTGCGATTGTATTTCTTTGGCAGCTATTCCGACGCGGAGCTGTTGATGGCCG
This sequence comes from Undibacterium sp. Dicai25W, assembly GCF_049340505.1. Taxonomy (NCBI): domain Bacteria; kingdom Pseudomonadati; phylum Pseudomonadota; class Betaproteobacteria; order Burkholderiales; family Oxalobacteraceae; genus Undibacterium; species Undibacterium sp. Dicai25W. Next base: position 131,957 of record NZ_JBMPOQ010000005.1, read on the forward strand.
AAAATTACTCGTTGCCGGTGGATTTTATGGCGTCTTCGCGTTATTGGTGGCATGCTATTTTTCACGCTAAGGCAAGAGACGCGCAGACTTGTCCCAGCTCAAAGGGAAATTCTTTGCGTCAGCTACATTTAATGCGACATCATCGTTTCAACTGACGAACGAAGTGGTATTTCGCTGTATCGGTCAAACACTGAAGATCGCCATGCCACATTGCGATAAAATCCAGAATACGCTGCTTTAACTTTCAAAAAACACGACGAATAACATCATTGATAAAGAAAACTAGTGTGAAAAAACGTATTTTTGATTTAGTACCAGACAAGTCCGCCCCCACCTCAATTCGTGTAAGCAGACCGCCCAAAGGCGTCGCTGCCGTAGCATTTGGCGGCACAATTTTAGCCCTGGCTCTTCACGCCCATGCCGATGAAACCGCCCCGGCTCTGCCTCCGCAAGCTGATGAAACATGGGCGGTGCATGGCCAGGTAACAACCATCCTGCAAGAGCATCCCCGATTTACCTCTCCTTATAGCGGTCCGCAGAGCATGGATCCGAATGGTCGTCAGGAAGAGACAACGGATGTGACACTCTTTGCTGGCACAAAGTTATGGCGCAACGCAGAATTATGGATCAATGCGGAAATCGATCAAGGCTTTGGCTTGAGCCACTCGTTTGGTGCGGCTGGCTTTCCCAGTGGCGGCGCTTACAAAGAAGGTGCAAACATGCCTTACCTTCGCATGCCACGCCTATTTGTACGTCAGGTATTTCCGCTTGGTGGCGAACAAGTCGCAGTTGAAGCCGGTGCCAATCAATTGGCGAGCACGCATAGCGCCGATAATGTCACACTGACCTTCGGCAAGATGGCCGTGGTCGACATTTTTGATAACAATACCTATGCACATGATCCACGTTCTGATTTTTTAAACTGGGCGATGATCGACGGCGGCGCACTTGATTATGCTGCCGATATGTGGGGCTACACTTATGGGGTAGCCGCAGAATGGAATCAAGGAAACTGGACGTGGCGCAATGGCGCCTATCAAATGTCGCCGGTTCCAAACGGTAAAATCACCGGCATTAATTTCCATCAGTTTGAATTAATCACCGAAGTTGAAGAGCGCCACCAGCTCGCAGGTCACCCGGGCAAGCTGAAGTTGCTCGCTTACCTGAACCACGCGTCAATGAGTAAATACAGCGATGCCGTTCAGAGTGCGATAGCCAACAACACGACACCTGACGTCGCAGCCAATCGCCATTACGCATCCAACTATGGCTTCGTTTTAAACGGCGAACAAGAATTAACGTCTGACATCGGCGCGTTTGCGCGTTTCAGCAAAACCCCTGGTGACAAAGAGGTTTACGAATTCACGGACATCAGTCAATCCTTCTCTGCTGGCATCCAAATTAAAGGTAATCACTGGGGACGGCATGACGATACAGTGGGTCTGGCGATCGCGCACAATAGCATCTCAGGCGATGCGCAGCGATACTTTAAAGCGGGCGGGCTTGGTGTTTTGATTGGTGATGGCACACTCAATTATGGCGCTGAAAATATTTTGGAAACCTACTACGCCATCCGCGTTCATCCACACGCGACCATCACTGTTGACTATCAACGAATCAAAAACCCAAGCTACAACATGGATCGCGGCCCGATCAATGTTTATGGCTTACGCTTCCACGCTGACATCTGATCGACTGCTTAATACTGCCTTTTGTCACGAGCTACAACATAGGCAAACTCACAGGCTTCTCCGCATTGATGAATGACATACAGCATCCACTATTTCTCTTCTGATAACAGATACTGCTCATAAAGATGTTCACCAATCGGGCGGCGCACCGCGCTTTTTACATAATTAGCTATTTTCAAGTCTTCATGCAAAATGTGGTCAGATATCCACTCATTTAAAAAACTTTTAAATCGCGTATCGAATCGCAATTCGCATGATACTGACCATCTTTCAACTTTCACACGCACTCACTTCTCACTTCTGAATGAGTAAAAATCATAAAGGCAGGCAGTATTTTTTCTCCACAACCAATCGCAACATAGCATCAACTACTGCGTCATCAAATAAGGTGCCACGGTGTTCTCGAATTTCTTTTAACGCAGATTCAATTCCCATTGCGGGGCGATATGGGCGATGCGAAGACATGGATTCAACAACGTCGGCTACCGCCAGTATCCTTGCCTCGGGCAAAATTTGTTCACCTTTCAATCCTTGAGGATACCCGCTACCATCCATACGCTCATGATGCTCTCGAATAATTTCTGCAATTTGAATCGGAAATTTTGCATCTTTAAGAATCTCATATCCTCGCTCTGCATGAGATTTAATTAATTCGTACTCTATTGCCGTTAAGCGCGTCGGTTTAGAAAGTATTTCCGCGGGGATCGCAATTTTCCCAATATCATGCACCAACCCCGCCAATTCAAGATACTTACATTGATCTTCGGCCCAACCCATTTCTCTCGCAATATCGGAAGCAATCAATCCGACCCGACGTTCATGCCCCGCCGTGTAGGGGTCACGCATATCGACCATTTTGGCAACCACCTCTAAGGTACTCTGCATTGAGAGCTCTAGTTGCTTAACGTAAGTCGAGATTCTCTCTTCAGCATGCAATCGCTCCGTAATGTCCTGCGCCATCACGATGATTGCCATTCGACCATCCCATACCCCCCTGCTAGCATGCGTTCCAAGAATAATAGCGTCACCAAATCTGGTCATTGCTGAAAGGTTCATTGCAATCTGGCGGGTACCGGCTTTGAACTCGCTTCGCGCATGCCTGATTTTTTCAACAGCATCTGGAGAGGCATCAAAAACCTCGATAGAATCTTTACCTATCATCTCAGACTGCGTACGCCCTAAAATTTCCCCCATTCGGGCATTAGCATAAACGATGCGATCATCTTGAATAACATAAATGCCAGTGATGGTTTGTTCAAGCAAACCGCGAATTTGCGATTCATGCTCAACCAACTCAGATTCCACTCGCCGGATTTCCGTCAGATCAAGCCATTGCACAATGACGTCATCCGCATCAATACTCACGAATCCGCATACAGTGCGGTCAACACCGTTTTTGCAACGCAATTGAATCTCAGGAGAACGAATCACTCTGTTCGACACGTCCGATATGGCCATCGCCAGATTTTCTTCCCACAAGCTTTTAACTTTTCCCCGGAAGTCTGAAGATGCAAACACCTTAGCAAACCACGTTTCCTCATCCGCGATCTCTGCAAGCGGATATCCGAATGTCTCCTCATGTACACTATTGATTGCAAGCAGTTTTCGTGTCGATAATGAATGAATCTGTACTGGGAGAGGAGATGCTTCAAATATACGTTTAAACCGTTGTTCACTTTCTATACGTTGCATAGCCTCACGATCACGCTGCTGTTCTGTTTCCGACAATTGAAATCCAATTGAGATGTTTCGCCCCACCTCCTCAATCAAATCCCGAAATTCCTCATCAAAATAATGCGGCTGATTTGCATAAAACGTGATGACCCCGATAGCTTCATTATTCACCAAAACCGGTATAGCAGCGGAAGCACAGATATCGTATTTTTGAGCTAGTTCATGCCATGAACTGGTCCTTGGATCATGATTAAAATCATTTGCAAACTGAATTTTCTTTTCGAGCATACACATGCGCGTTGGACCATGACTGGTGCTCAACGTCGGATCTAAAGTGACAATCAAATTCTCGACATAAGCAGATGCGTTCCCGGTTGCCGCTACAGGAATGATACGTCCCAGTTTATTGTCGGGAAAACCAGCCCAGGCAAGAACAAAACCACCATCCTCCGTCGCCGACTGACATATCTTTTTCAATAACTGAATAGGATCTTTGGTGTTAAAAATGACTATGTTGATATTACTGGTAAAACGATAGAAAGTATTGAGTCTTTCCATTCTTTTACGTGAGGCCAGCTCTGCACCAATGTCATGTACAAATGCATTAAAGATTCCAACACCCTGATCTCGCACAAAAACAGCGCTCACCTCGACATCCAGCACCAAGCCATGCTTACATTTCAGTTGGGTTCGAAAACGCATACTACCGCTTGCTTGAATTTGCTCCAGTTTGCGCATCGTTTTTTCATCACTACTGTCAACCTCAAGTTGATACAAGTATTTATTGCACAGTTCTTCAGCAGAAAAGGCACTCAACTTAGCAAGGCTCTCATTGACTTCAATAATCCGACCTTGGGCATCTATCGTTAAATAGCCGTCAAGCGATGCCCTCCTTGCGGCCATAAGTCGACCGTCCATTGATGCCATTCTGACGATCGCATCAGCATTCTTTATCCGCCAATAGAAGGTTAAAAATGCAAATAAAGCACAGATGACCCCTACACCGCCCGCAATAGCCGAATACACCAACTCTCTCATAGGTAAAATAACTTCGGCATAGTCAGTCTTGGCAAGCAAAAACCAATTCGTGCCAGTAATTGGCGCACCAGCTCCCAGTACGCGAATTCCGCGATAGTCAACGCCATCCAATAACGCGGCGCTATTGGTAGTGAGCAACTCGGAGGCCACAAGATTCGCCGTCTCTATCGGACGACTTAGCTTAAAGCGCTGGCTTGCTGGCTCAAACCGGAGCGCACTCAAATAAAAAATTTCGTTATTTTTCTTCTCAAACAGCACCAATTCTGAGCTATTTGAATTCGAGGGCCATACGGAAAGAATCTTATCGATAGTGCTGGCGACTGAAACTTCAAGATAGACCGCACCAATAACAGGCGCATCACGCTGATTCAAAGCATAAACCGGTCTTGTATAACCGAAACTCCAGATTCCATCTACTGCCTGATGAATATCAATCAGCACAGGACTTCGGTTTGCTATAGCCTGATTCAAGGATTCGCGTTCCAAAGGTGTGATCGCAGATTGATGCAACGCCAGCTTCACATTCAATGAACGATCTAGCAATCTCACATCATGGTAGCCATACGTTTTACCCAACTGATCAATTGCGCGATAGGCTTGGCTCGTTGCCAGATCAGACTGACTCACATCGTTGACACTTAATATGGCATCGATCACAAACTGTTCGCCAGCCAGAGTCTCTGCATCGCCGTTGCGCTCAGTTAAAAAGCTCTCCAGTTCTTGCTTTTTGTTGGCGGCGATGATTTTGATATCGTCCTGAAGTTTTTCTTTCGACTGCTCCGCAAAATTTAAAAAAATGGTCAAACCCAGAACAATAAAAACGCCTGACAAGAGCATCGCGGCGAGGATAAATTTTCGTGAGATAGGGTGATTCGGTCGAATGGACATTACATACAACCCCGGTTGATTGCAAACAGCAATAAGGAACAAAAAGAACTGGCTTCGTCACGGCAAACGTCATTTAATCCTACAGTGACAATTCCCCCTCTCTGACTCGGATATTACGAGACCAGAGCAGTGATAGGGTTTTCATCTCAGTTTTACTCACCAGCAATTAAATGTAGCAAATTGCTCATCAAAAGTGTAGCTATTATTTTAATTAGCTACAAATCCAACAACTCGGGTAATTAATCACTTCAGCATTGCGTCGCTTTTAGTGGGACGGAGGATACAAACTCACAGAGTCATTGTTTGCGAGTTAAATCAATCAACGTACGTGGGGGGCGTACCAAAGGTCACTCTCATCGAGTGGAGTATCTTTAGGCAGCGCCGGATTACTCAGTTTAATCAGACGACGTTTTTTTACATTCAATCGCTTAATCGCCACTTGATAATATTTATTAAAAATGGCATCAAAGCTTCCGTCTTTACGCATGATGTTTAATCCTGCTTCAATGCGCTCTTTCAATTGGCGATCAGCGGGATTAAAAAAGAAATAGTATGGAAACGGATAATAGATCAGCAAATTTTTCTCAATCACAATATCAGGATAAAGTTCATGATATTACTCGTACTCAGGCAAAATTTCACCAACACCTCTGGGGTACATATCGAATCGCTTGTTGGCCAACATCGCACTGAGCTGAACATACGGTGCCTGAATCACGGTAATACCACGCGAGGTATAAGCAGGAATATCAACCCAGTCAATACCTTGCCCGACGGTGAATTTTTTCAGATCATCTTCGGTTTTGATTTGATCAAACTTGCTTTGATCTTCTTTGCGAATTAATGGTATCCGGTAACCTAATAAGCCTTTACGCAATGGAATGCGTATTACCAGGAATTTCTTTTCCATTTCTTCCGAGGTCGGATTCCAGATGACGTTAATTTCACCTGCGTTTTGCTCCAACTCTTGAATTGAACGTTTTTTAGGAACGATGGTGCTGCTGGGGATGCACTCATACTTCCCATACTTTGCTTTAGTTTTTTCCAACGCCGTATGCAAGATTTCTATTACATCATCAAAACGCCTGTCGGTATGAACATCATTTGAGGGATAGACCACGCGGGTCGTCATCGCCCGTGACTGTACAGGTGTTATGAGGACACCAATCAGTAACAACAGATGGGTCAATCTGGCAATAGCTTTCATTTCTTCAGTATAGACCTAGAATTTTTATTGTTAACGGCAAATAGAATTCCAGCTCTTCGTATTGTTAAGGCAGGTTTTTCTGCAGAGTTCGCTAGTTTAAAGGCTTTTTTGTTTCCACAGAGCATTTTAATCTTCAACTTCTGTGTGAAGATCGGTGATTTCCTCTTCCTTTGGACAAATACATGTACCTGGTTGTCAACGCCCCCTTATTTTTTCACCATCAACAGGTCTTGAATGCAACGCACCACTGCTCATTGCATGAAGAAATCTGAACTTCAACACTCAGTTATCAGTTTTCGCTCGGGAAGATTTTCTCACTTGATATTTATCAAAATTCGATCAAATAAAATTTGAACCTGAAGCAGTAAAGTTGTTACTTCACTTGTGTAATTAAGCAATCGCCTCATAGGAAAAATAAATTCAAAACACCGGTTTTCGCGGCTTAATTTTGATACTTTCCAGAACATTAAAAAGTGATGCCTTGTCATTCAATTGTCATTCAATTGTCATTTAACAAACCTACACTTTAGACATTCATTTTGCTCATACCGAGAATCTCAATGCTTAAAGAACAGGCTGTCTCAGCACTTGGAAAACAATCATTATTGATGCCAGCGTGGGTCAAATCAGCACTCAATGCTAACGATCGATTGAAGCTGTATCTGACGCTACTTCAGTCAGCGGCTCAGCATGCCAACGCACCGACGACTGCGCTAAGCGACTTTGGAACCGAACTCGCGCAGGCGGGGCTGCAAGGTAGTACATGGCCTATTGAGTTGATTAAAACTGCCTATATCGATGGCGACACGCTTGTATTGCCGCAATTGAATCAACTGCTCGATGCGTTGACGGCAGATATCACGATCATGGCTCGCCCCGTGTGCGAAACTGACCGGACTATTCCACTCAATATCACGGCACGACGTGATCACTGGATCAAACAATTTGAGCAGATGAAAGACGATGAAGGTCTCACGCGCGAATCAATGACAGCTTTAACCCAAGGCAATCGCAAGGAGGGAGACAGTTTCCACCTATTAGTGATGGATTTGCATAAGCAGCTCAATGCGATGGCGAGCGAGATTGCGACCGAAATAGTCGATGATGCAAACGTATGGCAAATTGAAGATGGCGACCGCCCGCTGATTCAAGCATTTATGCGCGGATTGCATCGCACAGCGCCACTCAAATTCTCTCACCCCGGATTAGACACAGCAGCAACCCGCGATGGGGCACGCTTACTCATCCAAAATGACATTGGCACGAACGACGCGCATGTGCTGGTCATTGAGGTCGAACAAGACACTGTGAGCATGACTTATTCAGACTTACATGTGGAGCGTTTCGAGTTCTTTAAAGGAATGTTAGAGGAAATTGGCTTTATGTGGACAGTATCGACCCCGGTTCAATCCGATGTGCTCAATTCGGGCAAGCCTTACCGGGTAGGAACCGCCATTTTCAAAGCACAAGGACAAGACTTGCTCAATGGATTGGAAGCTGCCGCATCACGCATTGTTTTTGTGATTGACTGGAACCGCGCCCGCAAACGTCTGCGACATTTTGTGAACAAAACCCAGGCATATTTGATTCTTCAACGCGCAGCCAAAGAAGAATGGGGACACATGGCATGGCTGCTGGCTGGTGGGGAACAATTGGTTTTTAATGCAATGCAAGCCGTCGATACCGAAGCGTTTCGGATCGGTGATCGCCTTGATGAAGTGCTTGGCGAATCTGTCGCCACGACATTCTTGCTGGAATTGATGCGCATGTGCAGCAGTATTTTGCGCCAGCAACAACCGGTCGCATTGGTCGCTGACGAAGCGCGGATGCTACTGGCGCGAGCACTGCAACAACGCACGTTTGGCTTTGACCTGCTGGCAGAACATGCCGCTTATTGTCATACACTTGCGATAGCATTATGCGACGTACTAGAAAGTGGGCAATCCACAGAAGCCAGGCACATGACAGACGTTGTATCTCGCGCCAAAACCTGGGAAAGACAGGCCGATCATCAATTGATGGATGCACGACAGCGCGCAGAACGGCATGGGCAATGGCTGCCCGTAGTGGACTTACTCGAAAGATCCGATGATGTCGCAGACGCCTTAGAAGAAGCAATCTTCATTTATTCGATGACCTTGATTGAGCCGCTCAAGGGACTCCCTTCAGAAGTCAAACAAGCGCTTCTGCTTTTGGCAAACACGACACTCGCGGCGATACAAGATTTAATCAAAGCGATCGAAATTGCACGTCACATCAATGTCTTGGGCGAACCGATAGACAGCGATTTATTTTTACAAGCACTGTGGCGCATGCTACGTGCCGAACGAGTGTGTGACGATTTGTCGCGACAAGCACGTATGACCATCGTACGCTCACTGCAATCATCAGCCGCGGCGTATAGCCTTGCCAGCGATCTGGCCAATATCATCGAAAAAGCTTCCGATCATCTGCTCGCTGCTGGGTATGCATTGCGTAAGATGGTGTTCACTAAAACAGGTATCTCGTCATGACGTCTTCAACACACTGGCCCAAACATTTCTTCCTGATTTCGGGCAACAACACTGATCACCATTTCAATCACAAACCTAGCCGCGAGAGCATGGGAACCAAGGCGTACAATTTATTACGCATGGCAGAAATCGGGCTGCAAGTTCCCCCTGCTTTGGTAATCGGGACGGATTTTTCTCAACGTCCGGAAGAATGCTTCAAGCCACTTTTTGATATCGGCTTACCCGCACTACAAAACGTTGCAGGCGAAGTCTTTGGCGACATCCGCAATCCCCTGATCGTTTCAGTGCGATCAGGTGCATCGGTGTCGATGCCAGGCATGATGGAAACGATACTCAATGTTGGCATTAGCGACGCCACCTTATCTGGATTTTTGCGAAAAACTGGCAACCCGCGCCTGGTGTGGGACGCGTATCGTCATCTGGTCGCTTGCTACGGCGAGGTCGTATCCGGCGTCCCGGCGTCTTTATTTGAAAATGAGATTGCCATCATCGCCCAAGGACGCGACGAGCGCGAATTGGATTTCAGTGAATTACGCGCATTAACCAAACGCTTTTTGATCGTCTATCAAGAACAAGTCGGTCAGCCATTTCCACAAGACGTGCATGTGCAACTGATCGGAGCGATTCACGCCGTATTTGCGTCATGGATGTCAGACAAAGCAGACACCTACCGGCAATTAAATAAGATCGACGCGGCAATAGGCACAGCCGTCACCATACAAAGCATGGCGTTTGGCAATAGCGGGGCACATTCTGGTGCGGGCGTTGGATTTACCAGAGACCCAACCACAGGCGAACAAGGTCTTTGGGTTGATTTTTTGGGCAATGCCCAAGGCGAAGACGTGGTCTCCGGCCGCCGCAATGCTGACGCTCATCAGGGTCTGGCAACCGTTGCACCAGCAGCGTGGCAAAAACTTCAGGAAGCAGCACAAGCACTGGAGCAAGAATTCTCAGACATGCAGGATTTTGAATTCACCGTCCAGGATGGCGTGCTTTACATGCTGCAATCGCGTTCAGGCAAACGCACTCCCCTCGCCTGCGCCCGCATTGCACTGGATTTGCTAGATGAAAATATCATCGACGCCGCTACCGCCTTACAACGCACCGAACAATTAAAAGAAGAAGAGATAGGAACCATCAGACTATCACCTCAACACAAAACCTCATCCGACATTGCACCTTTAGCGAAGGCAGCGTCCGCATGCCCCGGTGTAGTCTCTGGCAAAATCGTGCTCGATGCACAAAGCGCCGCTGAACACGCTAAAGGCGGCGTATCCACGATTCTGGTCAGACAAGACGCAGAGACCAGCGACATTGCCGCATTGGATTCCGCAGCAGGCCTTTTAACAGAACGCGGCGCTCGCACCTCCCACGCCGCCGTCGTCGCCAGACAGCTAGGCAAAGTCTGCCTGGTCGGTTGCGACACGCTGCACATCGACATGACAGCCCGCACCGTCAGCTTCGCAGAAACCACGCTACACGAAGGCGACATCATCACCCTCGACGGCAACGAAGGCGTGATCTATCACGGCAAAGTAGCGGCTGTATTGATCCCCGATGAAGCACTACTCAAACGCCTTCGCGCCCTGCGCAAGTCAGCAGGTGCAGGGCATCATGGTAGGCGTGAGAAGTGAAGATTGGTGGCGTTTTAAAATTTAAGAGATTCGTAGCAATCGGCGCGTCAGCAATGGGCTCTGTCGCATTAAGCCGAAATTAGTAGAATGTTTCAATGAAATCAATACCCAACCAACTTCAAGAGTCTGTACTACGTCAGGTTTTAAAACGCTTACATTATCCGCTCGAGGTGATGTTGTTATGTGCACGCTGGTATGCAGCTTATGCGCTGAGTTTGCGCAACCTGGAGGAAATGATGGCTGAACGGGGCGTACAGGTTGATCATGCTTCGGTACCTCGTTGGGCGCTGAAGATATTGCCGATACTAGCTATGGTGTTTCGCCGTCGCAAGCATCCAGTTGGTCGGAGCTGGCGGATGGACGAAACCTACATTAAAGTCGGTGGGCAATAGAAGTATCTGTATCGCGCTGTTGAGCGGCTTGGTCATACGGTGGACTTCCTACTCAACACCAAACGCGATCTGGCTGCAGCACGACACTTCTTTGAGCGAGCCATTGGGCTACACGATTTACCGGCGTCGATCACGATTGACAAAAGCGGTGCCAACAACGCGGCCGTCCTAAGTATCATCGCTCACACCGGCGCTGACATTCAGATGCGCCAGAGCAAATATCTGAAAAATATTGTCGAGCAAGACCACCGAGCAATCAAGCGAATAACCCGTCCCATGATGGGATTGAAGAATTTCCATTGTGCACAGGCTATCATTGCGGGTATTGAAACCATGCATATGATTCACAAAGGACAAAAGATGCCTGCCTCAAAAGGGCAGACTTTGTCCAAAGCTAAATAATTTTACAGCCTGACATTTTAATTTCGCGAGGGATTGTTACTTTACTCGCTTGCTCTGCCTTACTGCGACACAACCAAAAATAGTGCAATCAACGTAGAGCTTTTAAACGTTTTGCTTTTGATTGCATTTGAAGAGTGCTTGCAATGCTATCGCTGCAGGAATAATATGATAGCATTGCAAGCGCATTGACGAGGGTATTATGACAACAAGATTATTAGTTAGAAATATTGAGGATGAAATCGCATTGGCTTTAAAACAGCGCGGTGCTGCAAATGGAAGAAGCGCCGAAGCGGAACACCGTGAAATTTTAAGGGCAGCATTGCAGCGTCCAATTCGGCGCACTCTGGTTGATGTACTGACCAGTATGCCAAATGTAGGTTTAGACTCGGACTTTGATTGCCGCACGGCTTAGGGGGAAGCATTTGTTTTTAGTCGATACCAACGTTATTAGTGAGCGTCGTAAAGGTGCAAAGGCGAATGCCGGTGTTAAGGACTTTTGGAAAACTGTCGATCCGGAGTCTGTCTATTTGTCGGTTCAAACGATAGGCGAGATTCGCGCGGGCATTGAGAAAATCTCTAGGCGAGGCGATGCAAATCAGGCAAAGATTTTGGAGATTTGGCTAAGTACGATTGTTCAGGACTATTCTGATCGGATATTAGTATTTGATGATGACTGCGCTCAAGTATGGGGAAAATTGATGGCATCACAAAATCAGCACACCATAGATAAGCAAATTGCATCCATTGCGCTCATACATGGATTAGATGTCGTAACACGAAATATTGCAGATTTTGAGGGAACAGGCGTCACATTGATAAACCCGTTTGCATGATACAGGCGTTGGCACACTTTATTGTATGTCATCAACCTCAAAACTCTAGTAATACCTGGCACTGATTGGGGGAGGTTTACAATAGGAGTTACGAAAAATTACCAAAAAAAAATGATTAAAATAACGAATGGAAAAATAAGCTACAAATGCACTTCAATTTTTTTTAAAATTTTTTATCCCTAATATTTGGGATATAAAAATTGCCCCTCATTACAATCCTTTACAAGATGATAAATCCAAGGAATTGACATTGAAATAGGACTATTCCAAAGAAGACCAACGAGCACCATAACTATCCAACACTTGATGGCATACTGGAAAATTCGGAAAAAAGAAAAGCCCTTAAAAATTAAGGGCTTATCTCTATGTCTTGGCGGAGAGGGGGGGATTCGAACCCCCGATACCTGTTACAGTACGCCTGATTTCGAGTCAGGTACATTCAACCACTCTGCCACCTCTCCGGCTTTGGCTGTTCGTTAAAAACGAAGCCTTCGATTATAGCAAAGAAACTTTGGGTTTCCTAGCTTCGTTAGCAATCGAATTGCGCAATGGCTAACAAATGACCAATCAGATCAGGCTGCATTTAAAAAACTGCTCGTCTACACCTATTCCAGCAGGATCAATTTGCATGTTCCGCAATTGCCGCACATCAACATTGACATCAAGTTGTAACATATTTTACCTATAGTCACAATTTATCAGTTAACACCGCCCTTTATCACGAGTGAAGGGCGGCTCTTTGTATTTTAGGAAGTAGTTTCAATGGATAGTGTATTGGCAGAAGATTACATGGCAGATTTTTCTCAGCACAACATGGCCACCGCGTGCGAAGCATACTCTGCAGCCGCCAATACGGATGACAATAGCTTATCGGCACAGCTTCAACGCATCATCGAGCAGCGCTCGCTGACTGCACGCTTTCAGCCGATTATCGAAATGCACAATGGTGACATTTTGGGTTATGAAGGTTTGATACGCGGCCCTTCTGACAGCCCCCTGCACTCGCCACTGAACTTATTTAAAACCGCATCAGAAAACAATCTGACGGTCACGGTAGAGCATCTTTGCCGGCACGTGATTCTGGAACAATTTGCCGCGCAAAAGTTGCCTGGTAAGCTTTTTCTGAACGTCAGTCCTGAATGTTTACTGCAACGCGATACCAGAAATGGCGAGACGCTGGACTATATTCGTGATCTGGGCATCAATCCTGAACGTGTGATCATCGAACTGACTGAATATCAACCAACCCACGATTATGGTCTGTTGTGCGAAGCGGTTTTTCATTATCGCGAGATGGGGTTTGAAATCGCCATCGACGATTTGGGCGAGGGATTTTCTAGTCTGCGTTTGTGGTCTGAATTAAAACCAGATTATGTCAAGATTGATATGCACTTTATCCAGGGTATCGATCATGATCCTGTCAAAGCGCAATTTGTGCGCTCGATTCAGTCGATTGCAGAAAAATCTGGTACTCGCGTGATTGCCGAGGGCATAGAAACGCAATCTGAGCTGTTAACCATACGTGAAATGGGTGTTGCTTGCGGCCAGGGTTATCACATTGCACGCCCTCACCCAACGCCAACCCGTGCGATTTCAGCTGAAGTTGCGAAGGTTTTGACAGCGAATAGCCCACCGAGCCCGCGCAGGAATTCGGCTGCATTTGAGCAAACGATTGCGATAGAGAAGATACTGAAAACCTCGCCGACGATTCCATCTAAGATGTCGAATAATCAGGTGGATGAGATTTTTTTGCAGAATCCTAAACTACAATTTATCCCCGTCGTTGATCAGGGCATCCCTATCGGCATCATTAATCGATATCACATGATTGAGCGCTTTGCACGGCCTTACCAACGTGAACTGTATGGCAAAAAATCTTGCAAAGAATTTATAGATGCCAATGCGGTAGTGGTCGATAAAAATACTAGTATGCAGGATGTCAGTCACATCATTGTTGAGACCAATCCTGATCATCTGATTAACGGGATTATCATTACCGATCAAGGACAGTACGTGGGTATTTGCACTGGCCCTGATTTGATGCGCGAAATTACGCAGATGCAAATCACGGCGGCGCGTTATGCCAATCCACTGACGCAGTTGCCAGGCAATGTTCCCATCAATGAGCACATCGATAAGCTGCTGGAAAAAAAACAGGCATTCACGGCATGCTATTGCGACCTCGATCATTTCAAACCGTTTAATGATGTCTATGGTTACCGTCGCGGCGACGACATTATTCAGCTGACCAGTGAAATTTTAAAATCACACTGCGATCCGCAAACGGACTTTATCGGGCACATAGGTGGCGATGATTTTATTATTTTGTTCCGCAGTGAAGACTGGGAAAACCGTTGCAAAGCGATTTTGCAAAGTTTTTCTGAAGAGATTCAACACTTTTACAGCAACGAAGATCGCGAACGCGGTGGCTATTTGAGTGAAGATCGTCAAGGTCAAAAAGTCTTTTACCCTCTGGTCTGCCTGTCTTCGGGGGTGGTGAAATCGAGTTTAAATAAGTTTTATTCGCACCATCAGATTTCGATAGCTGCATCGGATGCAAAGAAACAAGCAAAAAAAATCCCTGGCAATAGTTTATTTATCGATCGCCGTTCGGAGAACGATTCATCCAAGATCAAATAAAGAATCTCTAATAATATTCATCGATAAAATTCACCGATAAAATTCAAAAATAAAAATCCCGCATCAAATGAATGATGCGGGATTTTTTTACATAAATTGCTTACTGAGATTTGATCGGACTTCTACAAAGCCCTATCACGTATTGCCGACATCTCCGAATTAAGCAGCTGGCTGCAATTTCTCAATGCCACCCATGTATGGTCGCAGCGCTTCTGGGATGATCACAGATCCATCAGCTTGCTGGTAGTTTTCTAATACAGCAACCAGTGTGCGACCAACAGCCAGGCCAGAACCGTTCAAGGTGTGCACCATTTCTGGCTTTCCTTGAGCGTTACGGAAACGCGCTTGCATACGACGCGCCTGGAAAGCTTCCATGTTCGAGACGGATGAAATTTCGCGATAGGTATTTTGCGCTGGCAGCCAGACTTCCAGATCGAAGGTTTTTGCTGCGCCAAAGCCCATGTCACCGGTACACAAGCTAACGACACGGTATGGTAGTTCGAGTTTTTTCAACACGGATTCGGCGTGGCCGACCATTTCATCCAAAGCTGCCATGGAATGATCTGGGTGCACGATCTGTACCATTTCTACTTTATCGAATTGGTGTTGGCGGATCATGCCGCGCGTATCACGGCCATAGCTACCTGCTTCAGAACGGAAGCATGGTGTATGCGCTGTCATTTTGATTGGTAACGCATCGGCGGCGACGATTTCGTCACGCACGGTATTGGTCAAGGTCACTTCGGAAGTGGGGATCAGGTACAGAGTCTCTCCGTCGCCTTCCTGTCCGCCTTTTTTGACCGCAAATAAGTCTTCTTCAAACTTTGGCAATTGGCCTGTACCACGCATAGAGTCAGCATTGACCATGTACGGTGTATAGACTTCGGTGTAGCCGTTTTCTAAAGTCTGGGTATCGAGCATGAATTGCGCTAAGGCGCGATGCAGACGTGCCATGCCGCCTTTCATTACCGAGAAGCGTGAACCAGTCAGCTTCACCGCAGTATCAAAATCCAGACCCAATGCAGAACCGATATCCACGTGATCTTTAACTTCAAAATCAAAAGTGCGTGGTGTGCCAACTTTGCGCACTTCTACGTTGCCTGACTCATCGTTACCAACGACCACGGATTCATGCGGTAAGTTAGGGATCGCTTGCAAGAACGCGGTCATGCTTTGCTGTACTTCTGCCAGACGTACTTCGGATGCTTTTAGTTCATCACCAATGCCGCCCACTTCAGCCATGACTGCTGATGCATCTTCACCTTTGCCTTTGAGCATACCGATTTGCTTGGACAAGGTATTACGCTTGCCTTGCAATTCTTCGGTGCGTGACTGTATTTGCTTGCGCTCACCTTCAAGCGTGTTAAAGGTTACCACATCCAATTGAAATTTGCGTGTCGCCAGACGGGCGGCAACGCTATCAATGTCTTTGCGTAGGAGTTGAATGTCTATCATAGTAATTTAATGCCAAGTTTTTGAAATGGAGCGAATCGCCTATTAACCGTCTATTGTAGCAAGCCCGACGGATTTCCCCTAAATTTATAGACGAATTTTATTGTTGAGTATTTTGTTTTTTACAAGCCTTCAGGATTTTGATGCATCTTCATCCAAACGGCGCAGGTAGGCGAGTTTTTCACCAATTTTGATTTCCATTCCTCGCGGTACCGGCTTATACCAGGATCGCCCCTCCAAGCCTTCGGGCAAATAGGTTTCTCCTGCGGCATAGGCATCCGGTTCATCATGGGCGTAACGGTATAGCTTGCCGTAACCTAATTCTTTCATCAATTTGGTTGGTGCATTGCGCAAATGCTCAGGGACAACGCGGGACTTGTCTTTGGCAATCAATGCCTTCACTTCGTTATAGGCTTTATAAACCGCGTTCGACTTGGCGGCACAAGCCAGATACACCACGGCCTCAGCCAGCGCCAGTTCACCTTCCGGTGAACCTAAACGCTCATAGGTTTCTGCCGCATCCAGCGTAATGCGCAGTGCGCGTGGGTCGGCAAGGCCGATATCTTCAGCAGCCATACGAATGATGCGACGCGCCAGGTAGCGCGGATCAGCACCGCCATCAAGCATTCTAACTAACCAGTACAAAGCACCATCAGGGCTGGAACCGCGTACCGATTTATGCAAAGCTGAAATCTGATCGTAAAACGCGTCACCACCTTTATCAAAGCGGCGCAAGGCATCGCCCAGGCATTCACTCAGCAATACCGCGTCAATTAAGCCGACTTGTTTGGCGTTTGCAGCATGCGCCACGATATCAAGATTATTGAGCAGTTTGCGACCATCTCCATCGGCACTCGATACAAGACTGACTTTAGCGTCGGGGGTCATTTGCAAACCACCTAATTCTCGCTCGCAAGCCCTGTCGACCATTGCCGCCAGATCGTCATCGGTCAGCGATTTCAACACATACACGGCAGCACGTGACAACAAAGCGCTATTGACTTCAAACGATGGGTTTTCTGTAGTCGCGCCGATAAACGTGAACAAGCCGCTTTCTACATGCGGTAAAAATGCATCTTGCTGGCTTTTGTTGAAACGATGTACCTCATCGACAAACAAAATGGTACGACGACGCGAATTGGCTTGCACAATCTGTGCGCGCTCTACCGCCTCACGAATATCTTTAATGCCAGACAGCACCGCAGATAACGCTATAAATTCGCAATGAAAAGCATCTGCCATCAAGCGTGCCAGCGTCGTTTTGCCAACGCCTGGTGGTCCCCACAAAATCATGGAGTGCGGCTCACCCGAAGCAAAGGCCAGCCGCAAAGGCTTGCCTTCACTCAGCAAATGTTGTTGGCCTATGACTTCTTGTAAGCTTGCAGGGCGCATGCGCTCTGCAAGAGGTGTAAGTGAACGACTTGTGGTATTCATTTATTGACGGAACACGTCAGCCCCGGCAGGGACGACGAATTTAAACTGATCAGCTTTCAAGGCTGGATTTTTTTCTAGATTTTTGAGGGTAATCAAGGACGCCTGACCAAAGCTGTCACGCAATTCCAGCGCATAGGGAACACCGTCTTTCATACCTATACCAATATGCTCAAACTGGCTATCTTTTGTCTTTGGTGTGGCTTCCAACCATTCAAGACCTTGCTTGTCAGCGACATCTTTAAGGATGAAGTTCTTTTCAAGATCGGCAGTACCCGCACCGGCAAACAAGATCGCGGCCGGGCTAGAACCCAGCGCATTACCCAACTCTTTGACTGTGACTTGATTTAAGTCCTTGTCGTAGATGAAAAGCTTGTCACCATCAGCTTGCAGCACCTGTTCATAAGGTTTTTGGTAAGTCCAGATGAATTTACCAGGACGGGCAAATACGAATATGCCGTTCGAGGTTTTGATTACCTTAGGCTTGCCATCCACTACCTTGACTTGCTGTTGAATAAAATCGCCTTTGGCACTCTTTGAGTTACTGACGAAAGACTTAAATTGCTCTACCGCTGAGGCATAAGCGCTACCTGAGCCGATGATTAAACTACTTGCGACCACGACACTCGTTACTAAACGATGCCATGTTTTATTTTGCTGGCTTTGTTGATTTTGCTGAATTTGCTTATTCACTGTATTTCCTGTCATTCAGACGCTTTGTCTGAGGATTTGTGTGGATTTTCGTTGGATTTTGCGGCTTATTCCGCATTGCCAACTGGCACCAGAATTTCACGGTTACCATTCGACTGCATGGTAGATACGACCCCGCTTTGCTCCATTTGTTCCAACAAACGTGCAGCACGGTTGTAACCGATGCGTAAATGACGCTGTACCAAAGAAATCGAGGCACGACGATTTTTTAACACAATCGCTACCGCCTGATCGTACAAGGCATCAGCCTCGCCACCACCGGCGCCCTCAGTCGCTGCACCCGCTTCACCACCCTCTTCCAGCGTACCGCCTTCGAGTATGCCTTCGATATAATTTGGCTCGCCCTGGGCTTTCAGGTACTCAACAACCCTATGCACTTCATCATCTGACACAAACGCACCATGTACACGGATAGGCAAACCGGTACCTGGTGGCATGTAAAGCATGTCACCCATACCCAGCAAGGCTTCGGCACCCATTTGATCGAGAATCGTGCGTGAATCGATTTTACTGCTGACCTGAAATGCAATACGGGTAGGAATATTGGCTTTAATCAAACCAGTAATTACGTCGACCGACGGACGTTGCGTAGCCAAAATCAAGTGAATACCCGCAGCACGGGCTTTTTGCGCGATACGGGCAATCAATTCTTCGACTTTCTTACCAACTACCATCATCAGATCAGCCAATTCATCGATGATGATCACAATAGTCGGCAACTTGTCCAGAGGTTCAGGTGCATCCGGAGTCAAGCTAAATGGATTGGGGATCAATTGTTCTTTTTTGACTGCTTCAGCAATTTTGACGTTGTAGCCTGCCAGATTACGCACGCCAAGTTTGGACATCAATTTATAACGACGTTCCATCTCAGACACCGCCCAATTCAGGGCATGGCCAGCCTGACGCATATCGGTGACGACCGGCGCCAACAAATGAGGAATGCCTTCATAGACTGACATCTCCAACATTTTAGGATCGATCAGGATCATCCGGACGTCATTCGGATCGGACTTGTACAACAGCGACAAAATCGTTGCATTAATACCCACCGACTTACCAGAACCCGTCGTACCCGCCACTAACAAATGCGGCATTTTGGCAAGATCAGCAGTGACAGGATTACCTGCAATGTCTTTACCCAAAGCGATGGTCAGGCTGGAAATGCCGTCGTTATATAGTTTGGAGCCAAGAATTTCAGTCAGACGGACGATTTGTCGCTTAGGATTCGGTAATTCCAGACCCATGTAATTTTTACCGGGTATGGTTTCAACTACACGAATGGAGGTGAGTGACAAAGAACGCGCCAGATCTCTCGCCAAATTGACGATCTGACTGCCTTTGACGCCTGTGGCGGGTTCAATCTCATAACGGGTAACGACCGGGCCCGGATAAGCTGCCACAACTTTGGCATCAACACCAAAGTCCGAGAGTTTTTTCTCGATCAGACGGCTGGTAAATTCCAGCGTCTGGACGCTGACGGTTTCTTGCACTGGCGGCGCGTCATCGAGCAGATTTAATGGCGGCAGATTGGTGTCAGGCAACTCATTAAACAAAGAAACTTGCTTCTCTTTTTCAACCCGCTCAGAACGCTGAACAGCGACCACCTGCGGCTCGATGCGGATAGGTGGCGCTTCAACGATTTTGGCACGCTCCTGTACCACAACTTCTTCGCGCTTAACAGCAGCGGTTTGGCCTAAGCGACGATCTTCCGCGGCAGCATACTTATTATTGATAAAGACAAACACACCCTCAATGGCTGCGCCAATTTTTTCAGCAATAGTGAGCCACGACATTTGAAAGTACAAGCTGACGCCCAACGCCATCAGCAATAATAACGCGAGTGTAGCGCCAGTAAACCCCAAAGCATTAAAAGCGGCACGCCCAATCAAATCGCCTAACACACCGCCCGGTGCCAAAGGCAAAGGGATACGCATAGAATACATACGCAGATATTCAATGCCCATACTGCCGGTCAGCAGCATAGCAAAACCCAGTTTTTGTATCAAAATTTCAGGCTGGGAAATATCTGGCTCAGGTTCGGGCGTTACCCTGAAACGGTTCGCCAACTTGCGATACGCTTTCCAGACCTGCCGCAGCCCAGCAACGCACCACCACCAGGTTGACAAGCCAAACACATAAAGTAAGACGTCAGCAAGCCAGGCACCGAATTTGCCTCCCACATTATGAATTTTGGGCACCACACTGGATTGCGACCAACCCGGATCCGCTTTTGAATAGGTCACCAGGATCAAAATCAGACAAATACTTAAGGCAGCGAATAATATCCAGCGCGCCTCCATGAGCAACACGACCATTTTGTTGGGCAATGGCGGTGGCGGTGGCGCTTTATTCGTACGTGTATAGGCTTCGTTACTTGTAGTCATAAATCAGGAAAATAGGTACCCAGACAACCAAAGTCTGACAAGATAGCATGTTAGGCCACAGTAACCAAACTTCAGCCAAACTTCAGCGGTATTTCAGCAATAATTTAGCAATAATTCAGCAAGACTTCGACCAAACGCCACCTGGCCAGCCAAGCTTTTAGGGATAGACTATAATTTATGCTTACGTTCGACTTTCAGAACAAATTACGTACAAAATACGTAGAAAGATGGTCAAAAAGTATAAAATAACATGCATTTTAGCTAATTTATTTACTAATGCTTGTTTTTCGATACTGCGACTCCATCTGCAACTCATTCCTCAGCGCACATTGATATTTTTTATGTCGGTATGCGTATCGTTTAACTTTTTAAGCAGGTCAACCTATGTCTACATCCAAACATGCTCGCGTACTGATTCTTGGTTCTGGCCCCGCAGGCTATTCAGCAGCGATCTATGCTGCCCGCGCTAATCTTAATCCTGTGCTGATTACCGGCGTTGAGCAAGGTGGTCAATTGATGACCACAACTGATGTAGAAAACTGGCCAGCTGACCCCCTGGGTGTTCAGGGTCCAGAATTGATGCAGCGCTTCCTGCAACATGCAGAACGCTTTAACACTGAAATTATTTTCGATTACATCCACACTACAAAGTTGACTGAAAAACCAATCCGCCTGATTGGTGATCAGGGCGAATACACTTGCGACTCGTTGATTATTGCAACGGGCGCTTCCGCGCAATACCTCGGCCTGCCTTCCGAACAGGCGTTTATGGGCAAAGGCGTTTCCGCTTGCGCAACCTGCGACGGTTTTTTCTATCGCGGCAAAGAAGTCGCCGTTGTTGGGGGTGGCAATACTGCTGTTGAAGAAGCTTTGTACTTATCGAATATCGCTAGCAAAGTGACTGTGATCCATCGCCGCGACAAATTCCGCGCTGAAGCGATTTTGATTGATCGCTTAATGGCAAAAGTTGCTGAAGGTAAAATCGAAGTCAAATGGAACCATACGCTCGACGAAGTGACTGGTGATGACTCTGGCGTGACCGGTATCAATGTCAAATCGGCTGACGGTGTTGTGACTGCGATTCCTTTGCATGGCGTGTTTATCGCCATCGGCCATAAACCAAACACCAGCATATTTGAAGGTCAACTGACCATGCAAAACGGCTACATCAAAACACGCACTGGTACAGAAGGCATGTCCACAGCAACCAATATCCCTGGCGTGTTTGCTGCTGGCGACGTGCAAGATCACGTCTATCGCCAAGCCATCACCAGTGCAGGTACAGGCTGCATGGCAGCATTGGATGCGCAGCGCTTCCTCGAAGAGTAATTCAGGCTCAGGCAATGTCTTCCTTGAAAAATTTTGCTGACCTGAAATCTTTGGGTCAGCAATTAAAGCAGCAACAAGAAACCCAGCAGAAGGCTGAAGCGGAACGCTTGGAGCGCGAGAAAAAAGCAGCAGCAGAAGCCAATATTTTCCGCTCCAGCATCGGTACAGTTGCGCCCATCAAAACTGCCAGCAAGCACCTTACCCCCCCGGCGCGTCCAGAACCGATTCCATTTCAACATCTCGCCGATGAAAAATCAGCGCTACAAGAATCGCTATCAGATGAATTTGATGCTGATTCTTTGCTAGAAACTGACGGTGATCTGAGTTACACGCGTGCCGGTGTCGGTGCCGATGTGGTACGCAAGCTCAGAAAAGGGCATTGGGTGATTCAGGCACAGCTTGACTTGCACGGAATGCGTCGCGATCAGGCGCGGGACAGTTTAGGTGAGTTTTTGAGAAGGTGTGATCGCAATGGCTTACGTTGCGTGCGCATTATTCATGGCAAAGGCTTGGGTTCGATTAATAAAGAACCCGTCTTAAAGCACAAAGTCAGAAACTGGCTGATACAGAAAGATGAAGTGTTGGCATTTAGTCAGGCGACGGCGGCTGATGGCGGCTCGGGCGCTTTAATCGTACTGCTCAAATCGTAAAGACTGGGCAAAATGACTTACTTCGTCATTTTGCCCTTCTTTTGTATTTTGGCATCAAACTGACATCAACGACGTCAGTCTTTGAATTTACCGTCTTTCGTGATGACGGTCATATCGACAAACTTCGAGCCGTTATGATTGGATGATGAGAAATTCACATCAAATCCACCACCATCATAACTTTTCATATTGATGGTTTCTAAAGCTGCAATGAATTTTTCTCTGGTTAAATCTTGCCCGGCACGGCGCAAGCCCTCAACAAAAATCTTCGCATCAATAAACCCTTCAAGACTAGAGAAATTGAGGTCTTTGATACCTGCTTTATTCATCACCTTGGTATATTCACCCACCACCGTCGCGTTCGCACTCGACCATGGAAATGGCACAACTTGAGAAATCACCACGCCTGGGCCTTCTTTAGCGAGCGCATCTGACAAAGCCTGACTACCCACAAATGAGAGATTGTAAAACTGACCAGTATAATTTCGTTTATGCATTTCTTTAATGAAAGCTGCACACGATGTATATGCACTGACCTGTATGATGACATCAGGACGTTTTGCCATCATCTTTTCTACTGCTTTGGATACATCCGAACTATTCCGCTCAACTGTCGCCGTTTCGACAATCGGTAAATTTAATTTTTTTAAAGCGCGCTCTACACCAGAAAGACCGGCTTTACCGTAAGCATCATTCTGATAAAACACAGCGATATTTTTTAAACCAGTATTCACCAGGCGATCGACCAGATGTTCGGTTTCATCGTTGTAGCTGGCACGTACATTGAAAATCAGTTTATTAAAAGGATCTCTTAATGATTGGGCACCGCTAAACGGTGCAAAAAATGGCACTTTAGCTTTCGTAAAAATCGGCAGTGCGGCATTACTGGTAGGTGTACCTACATAACCAAACAAGGCAAAAACGTTATCGTTTTCAATCAAGTTTTTAGTGTTAGTAGCAGCAATATCCGCTTCATATTGATCGTCACGTTGTAGAATTTCTATTTTGCGTCCAAACACGCCGCCAGCGGCATTGACGTGATCAAAATACGCTTTTGCTCCGGCGTTAAGTTGTATCCCTAATTGTGCAGCGGGACCAGAAAAGGCTGCGGACTGTCCGATGATAATTTTACGCTCAGAAACGCCCGTCTCGGCATACGCCGACACTGCAACAACTGTAGAGAGAATGGTAATTATTTTTTTTAACAATGTCATATGATTCTTAAAAAGCAGGATTCATTAAGATGATTACACCGCTTCCGGCCCAGTTTCACCAGTGCGTATGCGTATCACTTGCTCGACGTTTTGTACAAAAATCTTACCGTCACCAATTTTTCCAGTGTGCGCTGCCTTGATAATGGCGTCAACTACGTGATCACAGATTTTATCGTCAACAACAACTTCAACTTTAATCTTAGGCAAAAAATCGACCACGTATTCCGCCCCGCGATACAACTCGGTATGCCCTTTTTGACGACCAAAGCCTTTTACCTCAGTCACAGTTAAGCCCGTTACGCCGACATCTGCCAAGGCCTCGCGAACCTCATCCAACTTAAACGGCTTGATAACTGCTGTAATTTGTTTCATTATTTCTCCCTTTAGTAATCTTTTAACTTTTTTAATCTCTGAATTTTGATGTTACCGGATAGCGCCAATCCCGCCCGAACGCCCGGTGCGTGATCCTTATCCCTATTGGTGCCTGGCGTCGCTTGTATTCATTAATTTTAATCAAACGCGTAATTCTTTCAACATCTTCTTCAGAGTATCCAGCGGCGACGATTTCAGCACGGGACTTATTTTCTTCCATGTACAGTTGCATGATCGCGTCTAATACTTCGTAAGGTGGCAATGAATCCTGATCAGTCTGATCAGGGCGCAATTCTGCCGATGGTGCACGTGTCAGGATACGCTCTGGAATCACATCCGACAGGCTATTGCGGTAAGCACACAAACGATACACCATGGTTTTTGCGATATCCTTAATCACCGCAAAGCCACCAGCCATATCACCATACAAGGTGCAATAACCAACTGCCATTTCACTCTTATTGCCGGTAGTCAGAACAATAGAACCGTATTTATTCGACAACGCCATCAACAGGGTGCCACGAATGCGCGCCTGGATATTTTCTTCCGTCGTATCTTCTTTCAAACCCGCAAATTCGGAACTGAGCGTTGATCGGAATGCCTCAAAACATGCTGCAATCGACAATTCATCATAGCGTACGCCTATACGCTGCACCATGTCACGCGAATCCAGCAAAGAAATGTCTGCGGTGTAGGGAGATGGCATCATCACCGCCCTCACCTTCTCCGCACCTAAGGCATCGACCGCAATTGCCAATGTTAAAGCGGAATCAACACCACCCGACAAACCTAGCAAAACGCCAGGAAAACCGTTTTTAGTCACGTAATCTCGCACTCCCAAAACCAGTGCCTTGTATATTTGTGCCTCGATAGGTTCCTCGACGGGAAGCGTTTGGGCGATCGGCTCAGCACCATTGAATTCAATGAGTTGCAACTCGGTTTCGCAATGCTTCAGCTGCGCGACCAACTCGCCAGCAGTGTTCAACACAAACGAATTACCATCAAAAATCAATTCATCCTGACCACCAACCAGATTGGCATAGACGAGGGACATGCCACTGCGGGTGACATTTGCACGCATAACCTCAATACGTTGATGTTGCTTGAGCATATGGAATGGTGAGCCATTTGGCACGAGCAGTACTTGTGCGCCAGCGTCTTTTGCCACCTGTGGTGCGTCTTTGGACCAAGTGTCTTCACAAATATTTATGCCAAATTGCACACCTTTGACATTAAATACGCAGCTTTCATGTCCTTCAGAAAAGTAGCGTACTTCGTCAAAAACCATGTCATTAGGCAATTTACGTTTAAAGTAACTGGTAACAATTACACCATTGGCTAACACTGACACCGCATTAAACCGGCGCCCCTGATCCTCAGCTGGATGTCCCACTAAAACATAAACATCCGGAAAAACCGCCAACTGCGTGGCGAGTTGATTTAAGGCATACTCTGTCTTACGGTAAAACGCCGGACGCAGTAATAAATCCTCAGGCGGATAGCCAACTAATGACAACTCTGGCGTGACGACAATGTCTGCGCCTTGTTGAGCTGCTTTACTGACGTATTCAAATATGTGGGCCGCATTTCCGGTCAGGTCTCCAACCGTACTATTCATCTGGGCGATGGCAACTTTAATGGTCATAATCGTGCAATCTGAATTGAATCAAAAATGGAATTAACATCTATAAGTCAGCATTATCGCATGGGCATCGCCACTTCTCTTTCAGAGATTGGGCGCGAACAATGGGAAACCCTTCTCAACGTGCAAACCCACCGTAATCCCTTCTTATCTTATGCCTTTCTGTCTGCACTGGAAGAATCCGGATCTGCCAGTGCAAAAACTGGCTGGCGCACTTGCTTCATTACCATTTGGGAAGCCAAAGAATTAGTCGGGGCGTATCCTGTCTATGAAAAAAGCCACTCTTACGGCGAATATGTCTTTGATTGGGCATGGGCCGACGCCTATCATCGCTATGGGCACGATTATTACCCTAAATTATTATCGGCAATTCCTTTTACGCCGGTTACCGGGTGTCGTGCTCTTGCCAGAAGCCCTCAGATACAAGCATTATTAATTGATGTATTTAAGCAGATGACAGTATCAGGCGGGTTTTCTTCTTGTCACACGCTATTCTTTCCTGAAGCTGATCTGGAATTTTACCAAAATGCGGGTTTTTTAATCAGAACCGGGGTACAGTTCCACTGGAAAAATCAAGATTACCAGTGCTTTGATGATTTTCTGGCCAGCTTAGAAGCAAAAAAACGGAAAAACATCCGCGCGGAAAGACGTAAGGTTGCTGAACAAGGCATATCTTTTTTACACATCCCAGGAACTGAAGCTACGCCTGAGGACTGGCAATTTTTCAAGCATTGCTATGACCTGACCTACCGCAACCATCACTCTACACCCTATCTGAATCTGCCCTTTTTCTTAACCATCGGCGCAGAAATGGCGGAAAACATTTTCCTGATTTTTGCCTATAAAGACGGCAACAGAATCGCCGCTTCTCTACTCATTTACGATCAACAACGACTTTACGGTCGCTATTGGGGCTGTATCGAGTCTTATCCCTGCCTGCACTTTGAGACAGCGTATTACCAAGCCATAGAACTCTGTATTGAGCAGAAAATGGCTATTTTTGAAGGTGGCGCTCAAGGAGAGCACAAAATGGCGCGTGGTTTTTTACCGGAAAAGACCTGGTCAGCACATTTATTGACACGTCCTGAATTCAGCGATGCGGTAGCACAATTTCTGAAAAGAGAGACAAACGGAGTCGAAATGTATATTGACGAGTTAAATCAACACACACCGTATAAAAAAGATCCTGAATTAAGGGACACATAGACTTGAAATTTTACAACGTTCAAGGCATCCTGATGAGATGCAAAATAATATTACAAATCCAGCATCCCAACCCTCGGCTAGCCCACTAAATAAACGGGTAGGTCGTTTTTACCTGACTGAAAAACTAGGGGTGGGTTCAAATGGCACAGTATTTCGTGGACACGATCCTGTAATTGACCGTGACGTTGCAATAAAAATCCTCAACACCATCCCCAATGCAGCTGACAGAAAGCAAAGGGAACAACAGTTCATTAATGAGGCGCGTGCAGCGGGCAGACTGTCTCACCCCAGCATCGTAACCATTTTTGATGCTTCCAGCGAAGGCGGCACGACCTTTATTGCCATGGAATTTTTGCCCGGCCAAGATCTGCGTCAGATGCTAGCAACAGGGAAAAGCTTTGATATTATAGAAACAGCAATAATTATCCAGAAAATCGCCGATGCACTGACCGTTGCACATGCCAATGGGGTCATTCACCGTGACATCAAACCGGGCAATATCTTTATCTTGCCGAATAATCATCCCAAAGTGGTTGATTTTGGCATCGCACGAGCACCAAACCGCCTGATTGATGAAAACCGCCCGGCAGACGTGACCCTGTTCAACAACAATGTTCTCGGGACGCCAAATTACATGTCACCTGAACAGGCGATGGGAAAACAAGTGACTGCGTTGACCGATGTCTACTCACTTGGTGCAGTGATGTATGAAATGCTGACTGGGCAAAAGCCATTCCAAAGCAATGACATAGATAAATTGCTTCATCAGATCGCCAATAAATCACCTAAATCGCCAAGCGAGATCAACTCTGGCATACCTGAGTCTTTATCTAAAATCGTGACAAAAGCGATGCAAAAAGATTTGACGCTGCGCTACCAAAGTACGGAAGAAATGTCGCAAGCCCTGTACCGCTTCTTGGAAAGAGACAGAAAACTCAAACAAAAAGGCGGCAGAACAAAAGCTGCACCAGAGCGCAATGAAAAAAAGAAAGAAGGAATTAACTCCCTGCTTTTGTTAAGTGGCGCCGCGGTCATCGTTGCCATTGGTGCGATTGTAATCTCAAAATTCGTTCATTGAGCGCGGGCTAATTACGCTATCAAAGTACGCAGTTACTAAATAAGAAATGATTTATTCATAAAAAAACGCGATCCATAGATCGCGTTTTTTACTGCTACATCAGAATTCTTATTCTGCGTGTTTTTTGAAGTTTTCAATACCAGCGAGGATTTCTTTTTTCGCATCTTCTGGACCGCCCCAGCCTTCAACTTTAACCCATTTGCCTTTTTCCAGATCTTTATAGTGCTCAAAGAAATGCTGGATCTGACGCAAACGCAATTCGTTCATGTCTTCTGGTTTTTGCCAGTGTGTGTAAATAGGCAAAATTTTATCGACAGGAACAGCCAATACTTTCGCATCTTCACCGCCTTCGTCTGTCATGTTCAGCACGCCGATAGGACGGCAACGAACAACAACACCAGGAATCAATGGGAATGGTGTAATCACCAACACGTCCACAGGATCACCATCACCAGCGATAGTTTGAGGCACATAACCATAGTTGCATGGGTAATGCATTGCTGTACCCATAAAACGGTCAACAAAAATCGCACCAGATTCTTTATCAACTTCGTATTTGATCGGATCGGCATTCATTGGGATTTCAATAATGACATTAAAATCATTAGGTACATCGCGACCTGCGGAAACTTTATTCAAGCTCATGTTACTCTTTCTCAGTAAATTTCAAGAAGTGCCAATTTTGTTTATGCGAGATTATATCGACTTTTTTGCAGAATTGTGCATTGCAAAACAAGAACTGGTCAGAATTAAGACTTCGGCAATGTTGCCGAAAAGATGATTCCAACAAGCAAGATGTGGTTTCAGAACCAACTGAAACCACACAAAACGGTTTATCGAAAAGATTTATAGCGTAGTGGCAATTGCACATTGACGGTAATGATACGCCGCCTCGGTTTCCTGACCTATCGCTTCGTGCAACTGTGCCAGCTTCAGATTTGCTTCGCGCACAGTGACGGCAGACACGGCATCAGATAACGCCTGCTCCATGTGACGTTGCGCCTTGCCCCATAATTTTTGACGCAAGCACAAAACACCAAGCGTCAGTGCAAGCTCTGGATCTGTCGGATGCTCGTTAGTCCATTTTTCGCAATGATCAATTTGCGAAAGTAAAGCCGCAGAACCTTCCGACGCGGCAGCATCACGGTATGCTCTCAACAAACGATCATCCCACTCTTCCGCCAAGGCCTTTTCAACGATACCACGTGCATCATCAAACAAACCACGGGCATTGAAGGCAACCGCCGCCTGATAAGCGACAAACGCGGATATCCTGTCATTAGCGGGAATGCCATACCAAACACGACGGATGGACTCAGCATCATGCCCATGATCCTTCAACAGATCTTCGTAGGCCAATTCTTTTAAGCGAGTAGAAAGCGTCGGATGCAAGGCGTGGTGCTTATCCAAAGTACGAACCAGCTTCAATACTTCAGGCCATTTACGTGCTTGCTGATTGGCTTTCAATGCCCAGCGTAATACCTGGATATGACGACTACCGTTCAAATGCAACTCACGTACAGCCTCCAGCGCTTTTTCGGATTGATGCTGATCGACCAGCAATTCCGTCGATGTGACGAGACGTGCCACTTTGTAAGTTTGATCAAATTCTATCCCTGACAACCACGCATCACGTCGTTCAAATTGACTCATGTGGTGGGCCGCACGCGCACCAATTAACGCAGCAACCCCAACGTTCTCTGGCAACTCGGAAGCACGGATCGCCGCTTTTTCAGCATAGCCAAAACGCCCTTCAAACAAAGTCTTGAGTGCTTCACGCAACGCCTTATTGCCATCGCGCTCGCGCTTACCCTGACGATAAGCCGCCACTTTTTTAGGCATTTTTCTGGCAGTTACGATTGCACCCATAATGAAATAGATGACGACGAATAGCACCAGCAGTGAAAACAAAAACAGATTTAAGGATAAATCTATCCTGTAAGGCGGAAAAAACAGAACCACGTTTCCAGGATTAAACCGCGCACCAATTGCCAGGCCAACAGCGAGCGCAAACAGAATAAGAAGCCGGATAAAAATTCTCATACTCTTAAGGCTTCACTTTGTAGTTACGTACTGCATTCAGACTCTCAGACAAACTTGGCATTTCTATCGACAAGTTACTTCCCTGGACCTGCACCAACAAGGCCTGCACCGTCTGCGTTTGTTTTGCGCGAGTATCAAAATATTTCGCGACCGCATCCTGAGCCGCATTAATATCGCTGCGGAATACGGTTTCATTTCGCGACAACAAGGCAAGACGCGCATTTAAAAGACGCAGTTTTAAATTTTCACGAGCGAAATAAGACTGCGTTGGTGTCAACAACAAGGCATCCGGCGTCTCTACATTACGGATCCGTACGAGCTGCTTGACCTCGCCCCACATCTCGCTAGAAAAACTCTGCCACGCATCTTGCATACGCATCGACCAGGTTACATCGCCGACATCCTCGTCAGAGTTAGCAACAGATTTAGCTGATTTACCTGACTTATCCGTTTTATCCGAACCATGCGCATTCTGAGATTTTGACAATACCCTCAGAGGCGCTTTTGGTGGCGTCGCCGTTACTACCGATTTCTCGTCCACCCATAGCGGCATACGATCCACTTGTGCAATCACACTATCTAAACGCAGCGCGATACCTGGCAAATCCAATGAAGGTAAAGCCTTGAGCTTCTCAATATCTTTTGCAATTGCCCGACGAATCGTGATGAATTGTGGTTTGTCCGATTTTGCCAGACGGCTATCTGCATTTTGCAACGCGATCAAGGCACCAGGTACGTTACCAGCCAATTGCAATTGTTGGCTAGCAGTCGATAGTACTTGCTCAATTTCTGCCAAAGCCCATTCGTCACGATTTTTTGATAAATCCTGGTATAACTGTTCCAACGCCAATTGCTGGCTTTGCGCCTCAGACTGCTTACCTTCGAGCAAAATGACTTTGGTCTGGATTTCTTTTGTCGTCTCCTGGACGTTTTTCGCCAGAATTTTGGTTTCACTGCTAGTCGTATCAGCTGACAACAGGCGCCGTGCAACCTCTTCGCGTAATGCACTAATCTGATTTTGTGAAGACCACCAGTTGGCAGCCAGAAGAACCGCCAGAACGCCGGACAGCAGATAAGCTGGTTGGGTCCAATTGGCCTCTTTGACGACAACTTGCACAGGAGTAGCTGCAGTCTGCATAGCAGGCTGTCCAGCGCTTGATGTAGGCGCAGTGGCGCCAGAATTTATTTGCTGTTCATTCATACGTGAGATTGTAACGCGACCAGCACATTTTCGTCGCCTGATGCTGTCAAAGTGATGAAATGAAACCCCATCTGTTGCGCAACTTCTGCAATACGAGCATGAGGAACGATAATAGTTTGATGTTGCAGTTTTGCCACGATTTTACTTATTTCAAGCTGAACACACCAGTTCATCAAGGTTCTTAGTGCTTCAGAACTCGTGACGACCCACTGATGATCAGCCTCCAGCAAATGGATTAATTCGGCTTTCTTTTGATCATCGAATTCAGGTGCGCATCTCTGATACGCCGATAACAATATCACTTCTGCGCCGAACGACCTTAAAGCATCAGATAAAAAATCCCGCCCGTCAGTTCCGCGCACGATCAACACTTTTTTACCCGCGAGTGATGCCACATCCAAAACTTCCAGCAAGGTTTCCGAGTCAGTCTTCAGTCGATTGGCCGGACTAATGATGCTTGCATTTTGCTCAGTGAGCCCATGTTGTGACAACGCGAGACGACTTCCCGCCCCCATCACTGCAATCGGAACATCAATTGGCCAGGTAATCACATGCTGAAAAAAAGCATCAATTGCATTCGGACTGACAAAGACGACCAACGCAAATTCAGCCAATTCATGAACTGCTTTACGAATCAGCGTTTGATCTGACAGACTATGAATGTCAATCAACGGAAATAAAACCGACTCTCTGCCGATTTGATTCACTTTAACAGCAAAATCCCTGGCTTGCGCTAACGGCCTGGTGATGATGACCTTTTTCGCCTGCATCGGGTGCCCAATTATTCCTGCGCCTGTGCTTTACACACAGCCAAAATGCCTTCCGCATCCTGTGCAGATAATGCTTCTGCCGCCTTAAGCGCGAGCGCTATACCTTGTTTGGCTTCACCTGTAATTTCAGTATGGGCGACGCGCGTACCGTCAGGGGTCGCCACCATCGCACGCAAATGCATATTGTCGCCATCGACGACAGCGAATGCAGCCAAAGGAATCTGACAACTACCACCAAACACCTTAGACACAGTACGTTCAGCGTGAACTGCCTGCGCCGTTGCCTGATGATTTAAAGGTGCCAACCAAGCCGCCAACTCCGGGCGATTGCCAGGGATTTCAATAGCCATAGCACCTTGCCCGGCAGCTGGTAAGCTTTGTTCAGGCTCAAGATAAGCGCGAATACGTTGCGGCAAACCCAAACGCTTAAGACCAGCTGCAGCCAGAATAATGGCAGCATATTCACCCTCATCTAGCTTACGCAAACGGGTATCGAGATTACCGCGCAAAGGTTTGATCACCAGATGCGGGAAGCGAGCCGAAATCAGAGCTTGTCTGCGCAAACTACTAGTACCCACTACCGCACCATGCGGCAGAGTGTCTAGAGAAGCATAATCGTTCGACACAAACGCATCGCGCGGATCTTCACGTTCCAATACGGCTGCCAACGCAAAACCCTCTGGCAAATCCATGGGCACGTCTTTGAGCGAGTGCACTGCCAGATCTGCCGCACCATCGGCCATCGCGACTTCTAATTCTTTGACAAATAAGCCCTTACCACCAACTTTAGATAGAGCACGGTCCAAAATTTGATCGCCGCGTGTCGTCATCCCCAGGATTTCAATCACACAGTCAGGATACAAAGCGGCCAGACGATCCCGAACATGTTCCGCCTGCCACATAGCAAGACGGCTTTCGCGTGAGGCAATAATCAATTTTTGGGGAGCAACGGCAGTCAAAATATAACTCTTTCTATTTACGTAAATGGCAACACTGTGCCTGACCATCAGATTGGCACTCATTTTACCATTCCAGATTCATGATTCTATCGACAAGACGCGGTAAAATTCACAGACTTTTTGAGGAATCTCTTCAAACTTGACACATATTCTTTAGTAACGGCATCATAGTGTCTTATTTAGACGCAGATTTTCAAGATGCCGCCAAAATTGCGCGGCATTTTTTTACGCATGAAAGCAATGGACCCTCTATGCAAGCAAGCACCCCGGAAAACAAAAACCACCTGATATTGACAGGTGACCGTCCAACTGGCCCGCTCCACTTAGGTCACTTTGTTGGCAGCCTTCGCAATCGCGTCAAATACCAGCACCAATACCAACAGTACATCATGCTGGCTGATGCTCAAGCTTTGACTGACAACATGGACGATCCGGCCAAAGTTCATAACAACGTTCTGGAAGTTGCCCTCGATTATCTGGCGGTCGGTATCGATCCTGCCAAATCGACGATTTTTATTCAATCGCAAATTCCTGAACTGACAGAACTGACGTTTTATTACTTGAATTTGGTGTCAGTTGCGCGTCTGGAGCGCAATCCGACCATCAAACAAGAAATCATCTTAAGAAATTTTGAGCGCGATATTCCAGCTGGCTTTTTGACTTACCCGGTCAGCCAGGCAGCGGATATCACCGCTTTTAAGGCGAGTTTGGTACCCGTCGGTGAAGATCAGATCCCGATGATAGAACAAACCAATGAGATCGTGCGCCGCTTTAATCGCCTTGTGAACAAGGATATTCTGGTGGAATGCCAGGCATTGGTGCCAGAAATTGGTCGTTTGCCAGGTATCGATGGCAAAGCCAAAATGAGCAAATCATTGGGCAACAGCATCAATCTTGGTGCCAGCGCAGCCGAAATCAAAGCGGCAGTGAAGAATGTCTACACTGACCCATTGCATTTGCGTGTTGCCGATCCTGGCCACCTGGAAGGCAACGTCGCCTTTATCTACCTCGACGCATTTGATCAGGACAAAGAAGGCTTGCAAGCCATGAAAGACCATTATGTGCGCGGCGGTCTCGGCGATAGCGTCGTCAAAGCACGACTGGAAGGCGTATTGCACGACCTGATCACACCAATCCGCGAACGCAGAGAAGAGTTCGCTAAAGACCGCGGTCAGGTTTTACAAATGCTGAAAGAAGGCACGCGTAAAGCACGCGAAATCGCGGCACAAACCACGGATGAAGTAAAAGCGGCGATTGGTTTGAAACATTTTTAAACCGACACTGTAATTTCAAATAAAACAACTCTTGCCTCAAACGAACGCCATTTTGGTATCGTTTGAGGCAAAATTTTTTCTACGGTTTATTTTTCATCGCACAGCAAGGATCATGATATGAAGAAAGCAGATTACCATCTCAGCCTCCCTGCTGCCCGAGCGTTGCATTTGCATGCCCAACAACTGCTTAGTAGTCCAAAAAAAGAGACTAACAAACAAGATGTTCTGCGCTGCATACGCGACATGCACGCACTTCAAATCGACACCATCAACGTGGTTGCGCGCAGCCCCTATCTCGTACTTTGGAGCCGTCTGGGCAATTACCAGTCTGAGTGGCTAGATGAGCTTCTCTCAGAAGGAAAATTATTCGAATACTGGTCGCACGAAGCTTGCTTTTTACCCATTGAAGATTTTGGGCATTATCGTCGCCAGATGTTGAATCCAGAAAACTTAGGCTGGAAATTTAATCATCAATGGCTGGCTTCACATGCAGACGAAATACAAAAACTACATCAGCACATTGCCAAACACGGTGCAGTACGCTCGATCGATTTTGAGCGACCAGAAAGCGAGGCAAATAAAGCCAAAGGATGGTGGGGCTGGAAACCAGAAAAACGTTCTTTGGAAGTCCTCTTTACCAGCGGTAAACTGATGGTGGCACGGCGTCATCACTTTCAGCGCTTTTACGATCTGACTGAACGGGTACATGCATCCTGGAATGATGAACTTCACCTACCAGAACCTCAGGAAAGTGAACGCCATAAAGTGTTAAATGCAGTCAAAGCCTTAGGCATAGCCAAAGCAAGCTGGGTCGCTGATTATTTTCGAATGAAAAAAATCTCTATAGACTGCCACCCTGAGACACTGGCGCAAAAAGGTGAATTAATCAAAGCTCAAATCGCCGGCTGGGATCAAACAATTTATGTGCACCCAAACCACTTAGCCGCGTTAGAACTCGCCGCCGACAACAAGCTAAAAACCTCCAACGTGCGCCTCTTATCACCCTTCGACCCGGTCGTCTGGGATCGAAAACGCGCCTCAGAGTTATTCGACTTTAAATACCGCTTAGAATGCTACACACCAGCCGAAAAACGCCAATACGGCTATTTCTGTCTCCCCATCCTGCGTCACGGTAAACTCATAGGTCGCATCGATGCTAAAGCCCATCGACAAACAAAGATCATGGAAATCAAATCCCTGCATCTGGAACCGGAAACACGCGTCAGCGCCGCTTTATTGCAAGACCTGGCGAACGTGTTAAATAAATTTGCGAAGTGGCATCAGTGCGAGCGTATTAGTATCACCACCGCACCAACAGCCGCGATCAAAAAACAGTTAATTGCTTTGTTTAGTTAATTGCTTTGTTTGATGAGTGAATTCAAAGCACTTTTTAGCCACATTAGTTTGGCACAAATCCAGAGTTGATGGATTACATCGACCCTGAAGACAAAACATTTGTTCTTTATCAAACAGACACTAAACTGAATAGCGCATGATGACCTCATCAAGACCACGCTATTTTGAAAGGACATTGTATGTACACCAAAATTCTCCTACCAACGGACGGCTCGGAACTGGCGAATGCCACCATTCATGCCGGGATTGAATTTGCCAAACAAATCAACGCAAAAGTGGTTGCCGTATTCGTTGCCAGCAACTACCAATATCCAATTTATATCGACATTATTCCACCCAATACGCCAACAGAAGAAGAATACCAAGCTGCAATGCGCAATTTTGGTCAAACCTATTTAGAACCTGCCAAAGAGGCAGCGAAACAAGCAGGAATCGCTTTTGAAAGCATCGTGCAATTCAACGATTCCCCTGCAAAAGAAATCGTCCACACTGCAAAACTCTATGGTTGCGATTTGATTTTCATGGGATCTCACGGACGCAGCGGCGTAGGCAACTTATTATTAGGCAGTACAACCACCAAAGTTCTGTCTTTATGCTGCATTCCTGTGCTGGTACACAGAACGAAAGTTCATTGAAATTGGCGCAAGGAGCCCTACTGCTGCCTTAGATTAACAAAACAACGAAGACGCGGCATCAACCATTGCGAGCAGCCATCACTCTGCCGCGAAATTTGACGCCGTCCTCCAAATTGGAATTTTTACCACGATACGCATACGACAGTCGGTCTTGTACAGTACAATAGTAAAAGCCTTGCAGCCTTGCAATGAAACTTTACTTAGTACCAATTCAATGATTCGTATTCTGATTGCCGATGACCACACCATCATGCGCGAAGGCTTAAAACGCATTCTTGATGGCAATGATGACATTCAAGTTGTAGCGGAAGCAGTCGATGGCTTTGATACCTTAGAAAAGGTCAGAAGCGTAACTTTTGACGTTTTATTGATGGATTTGTCTATGCCAGGTCGCAGCGGTGTTGATTTAATCCGCCAGATCAAAGATGAATTCCCTAAGCTGCCGATTTTAATCTTAACCATGCATGAGGAAGAGCAATATGCTGTGCGCGCTATTCGTGCTGGTGCACGTGGTTATCTGACCAAAGAGAGCGCTGGAACACAATTGGTGACAGCTTTACGTAAAGTAGCATCCGGTCGCCCCTATATCAGCATTGAAGTCGCCGAGCAATTAGCGATGAATGCCATGCCCGCCGACGATAATCTGCCGCACATCAGCCTATCAGACCGTGAATTTGAAGTATTCTGCCATCTTGCCAAAGGCAAAACCATTACCGAAATTGGCGATTTACTTCATCTCAGCGTTAAAACTGTCAGCACACACAAAATGCGGATCATGCAAAAAATGAACATGAATAATATGTCTGATCTGGTTCAATATGCAGTTGCCCACCACCTGCTGACGCCAAACGCCTGACCCCTGTTCCACCCCGTTACTCTGCATTTTTCCATCGAGGCAAAGGCTACACGCCCGACGCCTCAGCATTTTCTCCCAGAAAACGCCACATTTTGTAGGAAAACTCCTACAACGACCGCTTTAAATCCGATAGATCAAATCAGCAACCCCTGATTTAAATCAATACACCGATTCAGCATAATGAACACATGCAAACAAAGCGGTGTTCAACATCAACAGCATCATGAATTTATTTATTGTCGAAGACTCTGTACTGATTCAGAACCGGCTTATCCGGTTCGTTGAAGAAGTACCAGGAATCCATGTCATCGGCGTGTCTGGCGATGTTGAATCCGCACTTGAGAGAGTCATCAATACCGACACTGACGCCATTATTTTGGATCTCCAACTCGGCGAAGGTAATGGATTGCAGTTACTCAAAAACATCAAGCAAAAAAAACCTGAAGTAAAAGTTGTCGTTTTAACCAACCACTCCACTGAAGATAATCGCGAACATGCAATGCGCGCCGGTGCTGATGGTTTTTTAGATAAATCGACTGACTTTCAGTTAATACCAGGATTTTTGAACCGTTGGCAAGCACCGAATTTTTCGAATCAACATATTTAATATTTTAAATCTTACCCTCTGGAGACTCACATGACTACAGCAGCGCTTTCATCCCGCCCATCAAGCTTGAGCAACCAAGCAAGCAAGGCGATCCTGTCTGCTAACATCAATGAAGCTGGCTGGCGCTGCCACGGCAATTTATGGTCAAACTTGCGTGAAGTGTGTGATTTACTGCACATTGCAGCGCCTGTGAGCTCTGTTGAAGAGGAGGTTTTGTTTCAACATGTTCGCTTTAAAGCAGGTCAACGAATCCACACTATCGGTCAAAGCTTTGACACGCTGTACATCGTCAATTCTGGCTTTTTGAAAACGGTGCTGATTGATGAATACGGCAATGAACAAGTGTTGAGCTTCCCTATGAAAGGTGATTTACTCGGTATCGACGGCATTCATAACCAACACCACGCTTCGGAAGCAGTGGCTCTTTCTGACTGCGATATCATTTTGTTGCCTTACAAGATTTTTACTGCCTTGGGACACACTTATGCGGAATTGGAACATGCAATGTTCAGCGTCATGAGCCGTGAACTGGTGCGCGAACAATTGATGATCGGTATGTTGAGCGCCCTGAGCGCAGAAGCCAAGGTTGCTCGCTTTTTGACTAATCTGGGCGATCGCTTCAGCCAATTGGGTTACTCCGGTCGCTCTTTCAATTTGCGTATGACACGTCATGAAATTGGCAGTTACCTCGGATTAACACTAGAAACCGTGAGCCGCACTTTGTCTGCTTTCAATGAAATGGGCTTAATCAGCGTCGAACAACGTGAAATTTGCCTGCTCGACCCAGCGACACTCAAAACGCTGCGTCGCCTGCCACCAACAAAAGCACGCAGCAAAGTCAGCGAAAAAGTTTCCACCCTGGTCAGCAAAAAACTCATGCCACAATGGAGCGCGGACGCTGCAGTCGCGGCCTGAATTTGATTCAGTCAACGTATTGCAAAAAAGACGTATCAAAGTATTGTCGATAGGTTCATAATCATCTGCGGGGCATGTATGGTGCCATGAGGCACAGCCCTGCTTTATATCCAGGAGCAACTCATGTCATACAAAACCATACTTGTCCACGTAGATGAATCTGATCGCTCTAGCCTGAGAGTGAAATTTGCTGCTGAAATCGCATGCACAGAAGACGCACACCTGATTGGTACAGCTGTTACTGGTGTATCGCGCTTTATTTACCAGGATGGCAACATCAGTGCCAGCGACCCTAACCTGACTATCCATTTGAATTTTCTGCGTGAGCGCGCAGAAAAAGCAATCGACGAATTCAATAAAATGGTGGATCACATCGGCGTCCGCTCATACGAGTCATCAATTGCCAATGATGAAGCTGGCGGCGGTATCGGTTTGCAAGCCAGGTATAGCGATCTGGTGATCGTAGGCCAAACAAATCGCGATGAACCATCACCTTCAGTGTTGCCAGATTTTCCTGAATACATCGTCATGAATTCTGGTCGACCAGCATTAATCATTCCGTATGCAGGTGACTTTCACTCAGTCGCAAAACGCCCATTAATTTCATGGGATGCCAGCCGCGAAGCGACCAGAGCAGTGACGGATGCAATTCCCTTACTCAAAAAAGCTGATTTAGTACAGGTTGCTATTTTCAATACAAAATCGACACCAGATGCACATGGCGAGCAACCTGGCGCCGATATTGCACTGTACCTGGCAAGACACGGTATCAAAGTTGAGGTATCGGTCCATAAAACGTCTACTGATATCGGAAATGCTCTACTCTCTTTAGCGCATGATCTGGACAGCGATATGATCGTGATGGGCGGTTATGGCCATTCGCGCTTCAGAGAAATGATTATGGGCGGCGTCACCAGAACGATATTGGAAAGTATGACGGTACCAGTCTTCATGTCGCACTAAAAGAATAGGTGTTGCAAACTCTGGCGACAACGAATCGCCATAACATTGCAGCATCATTGAAAGGGTACTCCATGCGGTGGGTACCCTTTTTTGCGTTGAATCAAGTTCAATGATAAGCAGAAATTTTGTCATCGTTTGCCGTTAAAATACATACATCACTTCACCAAATTAAAATGTGCATGTCCTTGTCGACTACAAACCCTACCCATCGAATATTGCTGGCACGCTGGCTGGTTGCAGCCTTCTTCCTCATTTCATGTCTTTTCTGGGCTAACCAAGCACTATTATCGA
This sequence comes from Undibacterium sp. Dicai25W, assembly GCF_049340505.1. Classification (NCBI taxonomy): domain Bacteria; kingdom Pseudomonadati; phylum Pseudomonadota; class Betaproteobacteria; order Burkholderiales; family Oxalobacteraceae; genus Undibacterium; species Undibacterium sp. Dicai25W. Next base: position 172,208 of record NZ_JBMPOQ010000005.1, read on the forward strand.
CGTTCAGACTAGCTCAACCACTTCCACTACATACCTTTTTAGAAACGGTCACGATCGTTATATTCGCTTCAGTCTTTATTGTTTGCTGGAATGCGTTTGGTGAATCGAGAAAAAAAAGTAGCACTATTTTGGCAATCGCGTTTTTATGCACTGCGATACTCGGCTTTTTTCATTCCGTTAGCTTTCAAGGAATGCCTGGCTTTGAAACAGCCGTCGACATGCATAAATCGCTAAGCTTCTGGCTAGCATCACGCACTTTAATTGCAATAACCCTACTGGGACTGGCTTTAGACCCTACTGATTCTGATGTCAGCAAGAAGCAGTCGTATTCTATTTTATTCATTGGCACGATCTGCACGATATTGCTTGCGGTCGTTATTTTTAACGCACCGCACTTAGTGCCACTCACATTCAGCGCAACAGCCGGGCAAACCACCTTCAAAATCGCTTATGAAATGGGTCTGGTAGCAGTCAATACACTGACCGCGTTTTTATTCTATCAACATGCAGTTCGCTTTCAATCAGACAAAACTGCTGAGCACTTGCATATAGAACGTGCGCCATTATTTTTTGCCAGTGCTTTAATGGCGATGTCGGAAGTCTATTTCTCACTGTATTCATCGACCAGTGATATCGATATTGCAATTGGCCACACATTTCAATTGTTCGCGGCAATTGCCATCTACCGCAGTATGGTCGCAGTGAATATCCATACTCCATATTCTGCATTAGCCGAAACAACCGAAAGCCTGGTCAGCTCTAGTAATGAATTAACTCTGCAACGAGAACGTCTCAGCCGCATGATCGATACGGCAATTGACGGCATCATCACCGTAGATGAACAGCAAATTATCATCCTCGCTAATCCTGCCGCTGCCGCGATTTTTGGCTATCAGGCAGATAGTCTGATCGGTGCGCCACTAGACAACTTAATTCCTATGCGCCATCGTCATAGCCATGGCAATCATATGCGCGAATTTGGCGAAGCCGGTACAACACGACGCAAAATGGGAACGCATTATGAAGACTTTTATGTCACCGGCTGCAAAGCGGACGGCAATGAATTTCCGATCGAGGCATCGATTGCCCATCAATTAGAAAATGGTAAGCGTTATTACACCGTCATTTTCCGCGACATTACTGATCGCAAAATTGCCAGAGAAAAAATGGCAGCCTACCACACGCAATTGAGCCAGCTATCGAATACGCTACAAACCATACGTGAAGAAGAACGCAAGCATATTGCGCGCGAGTTACATGACGATCTAGGGCAACTGTTAGCAGCCTTACGCATGGATCTCTCTTTACTGCAAAGAGATCGTCAGCTCATAGAAAACAATCAACAAACCATGAAGAGCATGGATCAACTGATCTTAAGCGCGATCACAACGCTGCGCCGTATTGCAACCGATCTGCGACCACGGGCGCTAGATGAAGGTGGATTATTTTTTGCCTTAAAGACCTTACAAAAAGATTTTTCCCAACGGCATAAGATTGAATGTGAACTGGTTGCCGATGAAAAACATTTAATCCTGGACGATGACCGTAGTACGGCGATTTACCGCATTATCCAGGAGTCGCTGACCAATGTTGCGCGCCACGCAGAAGCAAACTATGTACAAATCGAATTTCATCATTCCAGTGACAAATTAAGTTTTACTATCAGCGATAACGGCAAAGGGATTGATGATCAAGACATGCAAAAAACGCAATCCTTCGGTTTAGTTGGCATGCGCGAGCGCGTCAAGGCGATGCACGGAGAATTTCATGTTGTTAGCAATAATATAGAAGGAACAACATTGAAAATCACATTACCTTTAGAACAGGAAACCTAAACTCAGCTCGGGTTCATTATCATTCGGTCAAGACAATCTCTTACCTTAAACACCATTGATTCTGCAGCGACGCTTGTGGTAACTTGAATTCCCCCCGTCTCGACCTGCTATTACAAAAAAATGGGCGCAATACTGAAAGAAACGGTATATGCTTCCCGTTAGCAAACAACGTGTTCACCCTGTCTGCAGGAGTTTATTATGTCAATTTCATCATTAAGCAGTGGCTTATCAGGCTTAATCGCCAACAGCACAGCACTCGACAGTTCGGCAAATAATATCGCCAATGCAAGCACTAATGGATACACACCTGAAGTCGCTAATTTCCAACAAGGAACCACGGGTGGTGTGAGTGTCAATATCAGCAAAGCGGGTGCTGCCGCCTCTGCCAATTCTAATGCCGATGCTAATGCGTCTAGCGGGACTGATTTGACCACGGAAACCGTTAATTCTATCCAATACAAAGCTGGTTTTGACTTGAATGCCCAGGTAGTAAAAACTGCCGATCAGGTTTTGGGGACATTACTAAACATCAAGGCCTGAAGCTCAGTCTGAAATTTTTATTCATTCGAAAGGCGACCTCTATCACGTCGCTGGCATTACGCATAAAAAGGCAGGCATCTGCTTCATATCAAAATACCACAAGCCTATCAAGCCTAAACCTATCAAACTCACCCCACCCGCATTTCTTAGCCAGGCGGGGGCTTTACGCTCACTGGCAAAGGCAAAAATACCCTGACTCAGCAACAGATGCGGCAAGGCACTTAGCCCGAACAAAAGCATCAACATTGCACCTGCAAACCAATCCCCCGACAAAAGTGCGAAAGGGATCACGCTGTAGAGCAAACCACATGGCAAACAGCCCCAAACCATGCCTGTCAAAAAAGGAAAACGCACGCCGCTTTTAAGTGCAGGCATACGTTCAAAGAGCTTTTGCTGGAATTGAGCGAATATCTTGCTTAGCCATGCAAAATGCAAATTAAATCCCAAAACCCTTAGACCCAGCGCCAGCAAAGCGAGATTGCCGAAGATAAATAAGATTTGATGCACCAGCAAATAAGGGCCAAACACCAATCCGGCACTGCCGAGACCGCCGAACATGGCGCCGATCAACATATACGTTGTCAACCGTCCAGACTGCAATAGCATTTGAAAATACAATGATGACCGTGTGCTGTCAGATACTTTGCTTCGCTTGTGGATCGAAGCGATATTAATTGGAATGATTTTAGTCTGACGAATAGCAGCCTTGCTTAACAAGGTCGAAATTCCACCACACATTCCTATACAGTGTACGCCTCCAGCAATACCGGCGGTTAAAGCTGCAAGTGCCAGAGGCAGGGTCAGCATAATTAAATCAGGCGCGAATATTTGGCCGCAGTCTGTTTTGCCAGATAACCGTCAAACGCCATGCCAAAAGCACGCACAAACAATCGCCCTTTCGGTAACACACGGATACCAGTGTCAGTCATCCCTACGAGGCCTTCCAATGCGTAAGCCCCCATCGTCTGCAATTCGTTGGCAAAATAATCGCGGAAAGAAATACCGTACTGATTCTCTACAGAGTCAAAATCAACGCCAGTGCTGCACATCATATCCATAATGATCTGGCGACGCATCAGATCATCTTGATTCAGATCGAAGCCTTTTTCGACTGGCAGCATGTCCCGATCAAGACACGCGTAATATTCGTCCAGAGTTCGCAAATTTTGCACATAAGAATTGCCCACCTTGCCAATGGCGGATAAGCCAAGAGCAATCAGATCACAATCAGAACGCGTGGTGTAGCCTTGGAAATTTCTGTGCAAACTACCATCCAAAGTTGCTTTTGCCAGACTGTCATCGGGTTTTGCAAAATGATCAAGACCAATATACACATAGCCTTCCGCCAGCAAGCGACGCAAGGACATCAGGAAAATTTCCAGACGTTGCTCCGCGCTCGGCAAATCCGCCTCCGCAATCCGACGCTGAGGTTTAAAGCGGGTCGGTAAATGCGCGTAGTTGTATAAGGCAATACGATCTGGCGATAAACTAATAACCTGATCGAGCGTCTTGGAAAAACTCTCAAGAGATTGCTTAGGCAGACCATAAATCAAATCGAAATTGATAGACTCAAAGCCAAAACGACGACTCTCGCTGATGGTATGTGCCACCATGTCAAACGCTTGAATTCTGTGCACCGCTTTTTGCACCTCAGGATCAAAATCCTGCACGCCAAGACTGGTGCGGTTAAAGCCAATTTCTTGCAGTATTTGCAAACTCTCTGAAGTAACAGTACGCGGATCAATTTCAATCGAGATCTCGGCGTCGTTGGTAAAATCAAAGTGCTGACGTAACATCGCCATCAGTTGACGCATTTCATCATGACTCAAAAATGTCGGCGTACCGCCACCCAGGTGCAATTGGCTCAGACTTTCACGCTGTGACAAATGCTGAGTGACCAGTTTTAATTCTTTTTCCAGATACGTCAGATATATTGCTGAGCGACTACGATCTTTGGTGATCACCTTATTGCACGCGCAGTAATAGCAAAGCGAAGCGCAAAATGGGATATGGATGTACAAAGAAAGCGGCGGCTTGTCGGATAAACCGTCACGCTCTTTCAGATAAGAAACGTACGAATCAGCATTGAATTCCGCATGAAACCGGTCAGCGGTTGGATACGAAGTGTATCTCGGACCGAAAGAATCAAAACGGCGAATTAATTCTTCTGGTATTTCTATCGCTGGGAAAATAGCTGATTCATGCATATTCATAAGTTTTGGTTCGATTCTAGTGAGCTTTTTGTACGAGTAAGGCAGTCAATCCACTAGAAAGAATTCCGAGCAACCAAAATGCAAAAAAGCCTATCGTATACACGCCTGAAATATGCATTTGCAGACGCTCATCCAACACGATAAGCTCCATCGGATCAACGAGACTAAAAAACAATCCTGTCGCAGCGCACGCCATTAAAAATGCTGGCCATAGCACTATCATCAACATCGGTCGCAAATGCGCTTTGCGGTGTTCAGAAATAGCATGTTCCAATCTCGTCCCCTTCTAGTGATTATATTTAGGACTCGCGCCAAACGATCCAGACGGTCCACGACCATTCAGGGATCACTATTCACAAGCCCTCAGACAACAAATCTTAGGGAAGCGCTACAATTATGACGCTTTTAGCTGCGCAACCTTTTGCTCTGGCTCAAACCAATCGCCTGTTAATCTCCAGTCAGAGGCTTCCAACTTGAGATGAAACAATTTAACAGAACTGGAAGAAATATTCGAGATCAGTTTTGAGTCGCCCTCATACACGCCCGGACTGACCTGCGTCATCGGCAAACGGCGTATGATTTCTGACACAGACATGCCATCATTTGCTGCATGAGCAATGCTTAATTGCAGAGAAGAAGGAAACTCTCCCTTGCCACTTAGTTGCATGCGTATTTTACTGTTGGCAGCATCGAAATTCAGCGTCGCGCTCAATTGCATTGCTCTGGCTTTGGCGTCGCGCTGGATATCTTTATCAATCGTCAAACCTTGCTTGTAATAATCTTCTGCGACGACTTTATCGGAGCCCATAAATGCAATGGCACCTGTAAAAATACTCGCGCAAACAACCACGGCAGGACCACCAACCACCAGGAGCAACCATGGCTCTTTATACCATTTATCTTTTTTCTTCGGAATCAGAACGGCGTCCATTACTTCTCCTAACGTGGAACTAAAAATACTGCTTTTTCTATCACTTTAACATCTGGCGCATCCAGATCTTTAATCTCAAACCGGATGCGGTTGGAACCTGGCTGCAATGTATTAGCTGGCACCCTGACCCGGATCGGCACCGCGGTCGCATTCGCCGACTTAACTTCGACGACAGGGTTATTCAGGATAGTTGCCCCCGGCAACCCGATAATCTCAACACTATATCTGCGCGCTGATTCCTGGGTGTTCATTACCTGCAAACGATAGACGTTTTCGATCGCTCCCATTTCAGTAATCTTAGGCATAGTGCGGTCACGGATAACATCGACTTTTAACGGTATATGATTAAACAAAGATACTGCAGTCGCCAAAATAATCAGCGCTAAAATTCCAGAATAAATCAAAGTACGGAGGCGGAAAACACGCGCCCACATTGCTTTTTGATCTAATTTTCGCGTCAAAGCGTGTTCAGTCGTGTAACGAATCAAGCCAGGCTCGTAGCCCATCTTATCCATGACCTGATCACAACCATCAATACACAAACCACATGCAATACATTCATATTGCAAGCCATTACGGATATCAATACCGGTAGGGCAAACTTGAACACAAATACCGCAATCAACACAAGAACCAAGTCCTTTGGCTTTGAAGTCGACTTTTTTATTACGTGATCCGCGTGGCTCGCCACGTGCTGTGTCATACGTCACAATCAGCGTATCTTTATCGAACATCGCACTTTGGAATCGCGCATACGGGCACATGTATTTACAGACTTGTTCACGCAACCAGCCGGCATTACCGTAGGTCGCAAAGCCATAAAATAAGAGCCAGAATATTTCCCATGGGCCGAGTGTAAAACTAAAAATTTCACTCGCTAATTGTCTGATCGGGGTGAAATAGCCAACAAAGGTAAAGCCAGTCCACAGGCCTATCATAAGCCAGATGAAATGCTTGATAAATTTGAGAGAAAACTTGTGTACAGTCAGAGGTCCTGCATCGAGTTTGATACGCGCATTCCTGTCGCCCTCAACCTTGCTCTCCACCCATAAAAAGATTTCGGTGTAGACCGTTTGCGGACACGCATAACCACAAAATAACCGCCCGGCGATTGCCGTAAATAGAAAAAGGGATAGCGCAGAAATGACCAGCAATACTGCCAGATAGATAAAATCCTGAGGCCAGAAAACAAAGCCAAAAATATAAAATTTACGTGCAACCAAATCAAATAATACTGCCTGCCTGTCATTCCAACCAAGCCAGACAGTGCCGTAAAACAATAATTGAGTCAAAGCCACCATTACCCAGCGCCGGGAGGCAAACCAACCTTTCTGCGAACGTGGATAAATCTTCTTACGTTCTTCAAATAAGGCTAACTCTGCCTCTTCAATTGGTACTGGAGTAATGGGGATATGCTTCATTGTTTGCTTCTTTATTTAATAAAACTTACTTCACAACATTGCTTGCATCAGGCGTCGCCGCAGTAGCAGTAATTTGCCTCAGGGCATTCGTATCCGCATCTGACACACTTGCTGCATTGCCAGTATTCGACAAACTCCAGACATAAGCTGCTAACAAATGAATTTTTCCTGGTGTCAGGATACTCTTATGTGCTGGCATCTGATTGTTACGGCCTTTGTTAATGGTTTCCATGATGGTATTGATATCGCCACCATATAACCAAATCTTATCAGTCAGGTTAGGCGCACCAACCATCTGATTACCCTTACCATCAGCGCCATGACATGCAGCACAAGCAGCAAATTTTGGCTTACCAATCGCTGCTTTGATCGGGTCATGTGCAGAATTGGAGAGACTCAGCACGTAGTTAGCAACATTACGTACATCATCATCTGTACCGACCACAGCACCCATTGGTGGCATGATGCCGTGGCGACCTTCTGTGATAGTCAATTCTATCGTTTTAGGATCACCACCATACAGCCAATCATTATCTGTCAGGTTTGGATAACCTTTACCACCCTGTGCGTCAGAACCGTGGCATTGAGCACAATTATTCAGGAACAAACGCTGACCAATTTCATGCGCCTGAGGATCACGAGCTACATCTTTAATATCCATCGCTAAAAATTTATTAAAGATAGGACCGTATTGCGCCTCGCCGTCCTTCATTTCTTTCTCATAGGCCCCTACCTGACTCCATCCCAAGGTACCCTGACGAGCACCGAAACCAGGGTAAATAATCAGATAAACCACGCTAAATGCGATCGTCAGATAGAACAACCATTTCCACCATTGTGGCAATGGATTATTCTGCTCCATTAAGTCACCATCCCATACGTGACCTGTGGTTTCTGCAGGCAAAGGTTTTCCGTCAGCACCCACTTTGACTTTGACCTTGGACTGCGACCACAACAACACGACGCAGGCAACCATACTTATGGCAACAACGATGGAAATCCCTATTCCCCACCATTCACTAAAGAAATCAGCCATGACTATTTCCCATCCTCATTTTCAATTGGCAACCGAGCCATTTTTTCGAAACGCTCCTTGTTACCGGAGCTGAACGCCCAGTAGACGATGCCCAGAAATACAAACAGGCTAATCACCGTCACCACACTGCTCAGGATCGTGAAATTCATAATTTTCCCCTTCTCAAAAAGTGATAACCCAAGGAAGCACTTTTCTTAATTTTTGTTTTTAATTGCAGTTCCCAGAACTTGCAGATAGGCAATCAGCGCATCCAGTTCTGTCTTGCTCTCGAGTTCAGCCGGACCTGCAGCAATTTCTTCATCGGTGTATGGAACACCTAAAGTTTTCATTGCTTTCAACTTCGGCACGATATCTGCAGGAACCAGCTGCGTTTTGCCCAACCATGGGTAGGCTGGCATATTAGATTCAATGACAACGGAACGTGGATCTGTTAAGTGATCACGGTGCCAGTTGTCACTGTAACGACCGCCAACGCGTGCCAGATCCGGACCAGTACGCTTACTACCCCATTGGAATGGATGGTCATAAACAGATTCACCTGCGACCGAATAATGGCCATAACGCTCGGTTTCAGCACGGAATGGGCGAATCATTTGAGAGTGGCAGCCATAGCAACCTTCTCTCAGATAAATATCGCGGCCTGCCAATTGCAGCGGCGTGTAAGGTTTGAGGCCTTGCACTGGCTGCGTGGTCGTTTTCTGAAAAAACAGCGGAACGATTTCCACCAAACCACCGACACTGATCGTCAAAATCACCAGTATCAGCATCAGGCCGACGTTACGCTCAATCAGATCATGAGTAAAATTACGCATCAAACTTCTCCTTTTGATTTCTCTGACTTATTTCTGCGAACTATGCATGCGCATGCGCAGCTGGTAAGGCAGGAATCGCATTATTGACAGGCTTTGCAGCCATCAACGTTTTCGCTACGTTGTATGCCATCACCAACATGCCGCCTAAGTACATCGCGCCGCCAGTGAGACGAATTACGTAGTAAGGGAAAGTTGCTTTTACAGTTTCCACGAAGGTGTAAGTCAAAGTACCGTCCTCATTCACTGCACGCCACATCAAACCTTGCATCACGCCTGCAATCCACATCGAAGCGATGTACAACACCACGCCGATGGTTGCAACCCAGAAATGCACCTCAATCAAACGCTTGCTATACATTTGTGTCTGACCAAACAAACGAGGAATCAGGTAATACAAGCTACCTATAGAAATAAAGCCGACCCAGCCCAGCGCACCGGAATGCACGTGACCAATTGTCCAGTCAGTATAGTGAGACAAAGAGTTGACGGTCTTGATCGCCATCATAGGTCCTTCAAATGTCGACATACCGTAGAACGATAAGGACACAATCAGGAAGCGCAGAATAGGATCGGAGCGCAACTTACTCCAGGCACCAGACAAAGTCATGATACCGTTGACCATACCACCCCAGGATGGGGCCAGCAGAATCAGAGAGAACACCATACCAATGGACTGTGCCCAATCTGGCAAAGCGGTGTAATGCAAGTGATGCGGACCCGCCCACATGTAGGTGAAGATCAACGCCCAGAAGTGAACAATAGACAAACGATACGAATACACCGGACGCTCAATTTGCTTAGGAATAAAGTAGTACATCATGCCCAGGAAACCAGCAGTCAGGAAGAAACCCACCGCATTATGACCGTACCACCACTGCACCATCGCATCTTGCACACCAGAATAGGCAGAATACGATTTCAACAGAGATACTGGCATTGCCGCACTATTGACGATATGAAGAACAGCAACCGCGATAATAAACGCACCGTAGAACCAGTTGGCGACGTAGATATGCTCAACTTTACGTTTGACCAGGGTTCCGAAAAACACGATGGCATATGCAACCCACACCACAGCGATCAGGATATCAATCGGCCATTCAAGCTCAGCATATTCTTTACCTTGGGTATAACCCAAAGGAAGGGTAATCGCCGCAGCAACAATCACCAGTTGCCAGCCCCAGAATGTAAATTCTGCCAGGCCATCAGAAAACAAACGCACGTTAGACGTGCGCTGCACTACATAATACGAAGTTGCCATCAATGCACAGCCGCCAAATGCAAAAATCACGGCATTGGTGTGTAAAGGTCGCAAGCGTCCATAGCTAAGCCAGGGGATTCCGGTTAAAAATTCAGGCCAGGCCAGTTGAGTCGCAATCACCACGCCTACCAGCATGCCGACTATTCCCCACACTACAGCCATGACTGAAAATTGGCGTACAACCCGATAGTTGTATGAGTTTTCTTTAGTTATCGTCATGATCTCACTCTGTTGTAAAAATACACCGTCAGAATAACAACCGCACTCATCAGTTACATTGATACACATCAAATGTTGCCAAAATCTAAGCAAGCTTAGGTCTCCGCGCGACCAGATGACAACAAATACCAGAATAACACCCAATGACTTTTTAGCAAAAAAAAAGCGGCGCCAAATTGGCACCGCTTTTTAACACAACTAAATAAAACTATTTCGATTATTGAACTGGCTGCGCTGGCGCTTCCAAGGCCGACTTATTGACTGTTACTTTGGCTTTTTTCTTCAACACTTCAACATAGTTTGCCAATTCTTGCTGCGCTAACAAATTCGACACTTGTTGTGCCTCAGCTGCACGTTTAGCAGGATCAGCTTTGCCTGCATTCACTTTGGAAATGCGATAGATAGCGTATCCGGTGTTCCCCAACGCAACACCAACAAATGATGGCAATTTTTGCGTATCCGCTTTCATGATCTGTGCCATTGCCTGAGGTGAAACATCTTCCTGCTTGGCGCGTGAAACCACTTTCACATCTGAAAAACCAGTCGTAGCATCAGCTTGTTTCAAGGCAGCTAATTTTGCTTTACCCTCTTTTTCAGCGAGATTATTTGCTTCCGTCTGTGTCAAACGCGCAACAATCATCGCCTTAACTTCTTCCAGAGGGCGCTTACTTGCCGACTTGTATTCCAACATGCGACCAGCAATCAACGTGTTTGGAGCAACCTCAATCGCCTCGGTATTGTGTTTTTTCTTCACAACATCATCGGCAAAAATTGCTTTTAAGAACTTAGGATTGTTCGCAAACATAGTTGCTGGCGCACCAGGGTTACCTTGACGAGTCAGATTATCTGCAGTTTCAATCTTCAGCTTGAGCTTGTCAGCAACTGCTTTCAGGCTATCAGACTGCTCATAGACGGTATTGCCAAAAGTTTCGGCAGCTTCAGCATAGGCTTTAGATGCTTTTTGCTTTTTAATATCCGCAGCAATTTGCGCTTTAACATCGTCAAGTGGCTTAATGCCCGCTGCTTTGATATCAGTTACCTCAATGATGTGGTAGCCAAAATCAGATTGAACGACATCACTGATTTCGCCTTTATTGAGTTTAAAGGCGGCATCCTCAAAAGGCTTAACCATCGCGCCTTTTCCAAAGAAATCCAAATCGCCGCCACGTTCAGCAGAAACAGGATCTTGTGAATTTTCTTTGGCTAACTTAGCAAACGCTGCCGGATTTTTACGCAAGTCAGCCAGCAATCCATCCGCCTTCGCTTTTGCTTTTGCTTTATCAGCCGCACTCGCGTCTTTAGCAACAGCGATCAAAATATGGCTGGCACGACGTTGCTCATCTACACTGTATGCCTTGGCATTATTTTTGTAGAAGTCCTGCACTTCAGCATCAGTCACGGAAATCTGATCTGCAAGAGCATCGTTACTCAATACCACATATTGAGCCTTAATCGATTCTGGGATCTCAAATTGTGTCGCATTTTTATCATAAAACGCCTTCACCATCTCGTCAGTAACTTTGACCTGAGAAACAAAATCAGACGCTTTAAATGTCAACGCTTGCACCTCACGCTCTTGCTCACCAATCAGAGCAATACGTTCAGCCACTGCCTTTGGAACGATGTTTGTATTTTGTACAGAGTCAATTAATTGTTGTAACGCCATATCCTGACGCAAGCTTTGCTCATACATGGCAGGCGTCATACCGCGCGAAGCCAAAATGTTTTTGTATTTTTCTGAATCAAAGCTTCCATCGGCTTTCAGCAAACCAGGGTTTGCCATAATTGCTTGCTGCAAGATGTGATCAGTAATAAATAACTTATTGTTTTTAACCTCGGATGCAACGACTTTACGAGAAATAATTTCGTCCAGAACGTTTTGCTTCACTTCTGGTGTGTTCATCAATTTCGGATCAAATTGCGCGCCATAGGATTGACGGAATTTTTCCAATTGGTCGCGCAATGCAGCATCGAGCTCAGCCTGCATCACCGACTGACCGCCGACGGTCGCCACTGCAGCGCCGGCAGCAGCTTGCGATCTGGTATAACTTTCAATACCGAAGAAAGCGAACGAAGGGAAAATAATCAGCAATAATAAAAATTGCATTAAACGCTGATGGGTACGAATATATTCAAACATGGTCAACCGATCGTATGACTAAGGATAACAATTTCGAAATTGCGAATACAAAAAAAGGCGAACTTTCGTTCGCCTTTTCGATTTTCTGGCGGAGCGGACGGGACTGTGAAAAACTTTCACCCATAAAATTTTTCCACCAATATAATCAAGGACTTAGCAACACTATTAATAAAAGGAAACAGAAAAACTCTTACCAATTCTGTTACCACTGCTAAACGAGCGAAGATTTTACCAGTATTTTAACGATACTTGAGAGAACAATATGAAATAATAAGCAGAGGACATGGTCACTTGCTTAACAATATCAAGTTTTGTTACAATTCAGTAATTGCAATAATTACAAACCATTAAACTCGGAGCATACTTTGTCTAAGATTTTTTCCTCTATAGCAATTTTATCAATTCTGTTATCTGGCTGTGCTTCCCCGCCAAGATACGATTATGTAAAACAAGGTGCAAGTCAATATGACAAGACGAATGCTATGTCTGAATGCAACTATCAAATCAAATTGAATAAAACTGCTGCTCAGGAGCAAGGAAATTTGTTAAATTTATGTATGCAAGGAAAAGGTTATCGCTATGTGCAGGTTCACTAACCTGAAATGCCCTAACTATATTGACAAGTATTAAATTCCTACTATTATCTGATTAGTGCTTATCAGCATATCAAATCTGGGAAGAATTGAATAAAGGAGCCAGCGAAAGCTGGTTTTTTTATTTCAAATGAATAATTTGACAAATTAAAAATTTTTAATATATTTGCATTATTGTTTATGTATTATTCGTCAATTCTTCCCAGTCTTCACGGTTCGTATATAAATAGCTAAATATTTTCAAAACTGGCACAGGTAACAATAGAGTGTAAAAACTTAACTGGAAAAGGCTCTGAGAAAAAGGTAGGCACTGAACCAATAAAATCATTCAGTAAGTAGGCAAGAACGGTAATCAAGCAAAGCCACAGGGAAGTCAATCAGAGAAACCCCGCTTGAGCAGTATTAAGACTGTGAATTCTCGAAACTGGAAAGCTTAATAAATTTCAGTCTGGTGCTATGTGGTTAGCCTCCCAGTAAAGACCTCAAGTTCAAATTTTTAAAATTTGTCCTTTGGGTAAGTCTTTGCTGGAACCGTGTGATAGCACGGTGAACAGCAAAGACACAAACAAGACCGATAGGTCTTGTATACAGAATCTATATTATTATTTTTACATATTATTATATTAATAACACACTAACAAAGAAGAACTCGTTAGAGATTTACGATAGTAAATAAAAAAGGAAACGGCGAAAAATTCCATTATTTTTTGTATTTTTGGAAATTATCAGGAGTTTTACCAAACTTTTTTTCATACCATTTCAAAGTATCAGCAAGGTCCTGAATTTTTTCCCTTTCCTTATCTAATTCTTTATTCAATTCTTCAGTTTTAGCCTTTTGTTCTGTAATCTGATTACTCACATTCGCAACTCGTTTATCAGCCCATTCCTTCGCTTGTTTTTTGTATTCTTCAGCTTTCTTTTTTTCTTTTTCAGCAAGTTTTTTTATCTGCTCTAATTCTTCATTCACTTCAATACTTGGTTTATGCCAAGCAGATAAAACACCCGTCATTACACTGCCAATTTTTGCACCCAGACTTTGAGCATTTTTTTCTGCTAATTCTATTATTTCATTCGCTTTATTTTCTGCTTTGGCAATTCCTGCTTTATAACCTTTTTTCATATACTGCTTTGCTACAGCCTTGGCATCTGCAAAAAATCTTGCTTGTGATTTTTCTGCTTGCCACTCACCACGAGTTAATCTTCTACGACCTGGACCTAATCTAGTTAACCCGTGTTTCAATGCTACCTGATTAGAATAATCGTCTTGAATATGTCGCATTGATTCAATGTAGGCAAGATTTTGTGCACCTGCATTTTTACCTTCTTTTTTAGCTAAATTTTTAGCTTTAATTCCTTCGTGAATATCGTCAAATCGTTCGCCAATTCTTGGCACTACTGTGAAATGTAAATGTGGGTGCGATTCGTCGTCATGCACCACAACACTTTTTAATCTGTCACCGTATTTATTTTTTAACCATTGCAAAGTATCTTCTGCAAATTTTGGGAAATTATCTTCCATTTCACGAGGAAGACTTGCCACACCAACCAGAGCAACCATACCGTCTTTTCTTAATTTTCTACCAATAGAATCGGTTGCCCATTCTGCCCATTCTTCTGCAATAGGTAAAACTTCCATTGGTGGAACACCGTAAAGTATTCCTGGTCTTCGTGGTTCTTGAATATGAGGGCAAGCCTTTTCAATACGAGCTTGTTCCTCAAGAATTTCACGAAGACTTTTAACTTGTTTTGTTGTAGTTATTTTATTACCGTTCTTTTTGGTAACTGTTTTAGTTTGCTTTGAACCTTCACGAGCATAAGCATCAAAATGGATAAATTGATAGGACATATTATTATATTTTTGTTATTATTTAATATATCTTTTTTTATCTCCTTGTCAACGAATTGGCTTTTAATTTTCCTTGTATAGTGACCGACTATACTTATTGCATAAGTGTCGGTCCTGCGGAGCAAAAACCAAATCAAAACCAACAGCCAAACCTTAAGGGTTTCACCCTTAAAATCCCGTTCCGAATAAAAAAAATCCAGCTCAAGGCTGGATAATTTTTTAATCGGCTTGAGGTAATTTTTTAAACATTTCACTTTCAGGAATAAGCTTTGTCATTCGCAATAATTTAAGTTGTTGCTGAATAATAATTTCAGCCAATTTATCCACACCAAATTTATTGGAGTAGGTTGCTACATTGACAGATTCAATTTCGTGCCCAAAAAATTGGCAACGAGGTTCATAAGGAATTTCATTTTTCATAAAATAATCATTCAGAAATTTTCTGAGTGAATGAAAAACTAACTTACCCCGATTAATTTTCAGTTCAGCCAAATGCCGAGCAAATTTTTTACCTACTGCATTTCCTGAGCCCTTACCTTCACGACTCACATATCTAAAAATAAAATCTTCTTTTGAATCAAAATATTTTTTGAAGTCATCATCAAAAAAATGACTCGGCAATGGAATCTCTCTTTTTCCTGCTGAAGTTTTAGAATCCCGAATCACAATAAAATTATTGCGGTGTTCGGAAATTTGAAACTGCGATTTTGTCAGGGTGGTTATTTCTGAAATTCTGCACCCAGTGACTAACCCCAATAACAGCACATAATAATAATCGGGGTCAGATTGTTTCTGTTCCTTGTAATAATCACTGGTAAAAATCTGTTTAATTTCTTCAGTTTCAAAAATCAAATAACCGTCTGATAATTTCTGCCGTTTGGTCATTAAGGACATATTTTCAGCAGGATTTTTCTGATTCAAGAGATACCCCTGTTTAATCGCAAAATTTAATAATGCTTTAATGTAGCCAATTTTCCCGTCAATGGTCCGAGGAACATTTCCCTTACTTGCTAAATATTCTTGAAATCGGGTTATATCTCCAACCTGAATTTCAGAGATATGACATTTCAATTTAAAGAAAGCTTCAAATTCTTTTACGGTATTTTTGTGAGCCAATATCGTGGCAGGTTTTACTTTTTTCAGTAAAAAATATTTGTCTAATAATTCCAACAGAGTCAGGGACTTCGTAGAAGGAAATGGACTGGCTCGCCCAGGTCCTTCCGATATATGGGGTTGCTTTTGACTTTGATTTTGACTTTCTCGCATAAATGCCATTGCTTCTAATAATCGCTGGTGGTCTTCAGGACCATCCGATTTAGCAATACCCCTAGACAGGTCCAGTTCGTATTTTTTTATGTTTTTGAAGTCAATATCCATTTGAATGCATTCAAGTAGCCTAGAGGCTCTTATAATAGCAATTTGACGGTCTGCTGTATGTAATGACCGTTTAAATTGCTTACCGTGAATACGGGTATGGAAATAATAGGAAGAATTTCGGAAATAAACTGGCAAATTGAGCATAGATTGCTACCAAATTTGCTACCAGCCCAAAAGGAAAAGGTCTTATAACTCATTGAATTATAAGACCTTCTTTATACTGGCGGAGCGGACGGGGCTCGAACCCGCGACCCCCGGCGTGACAGGCCGGTATTCTAACCAACTGAACTACCACTCCTAAATACTGCAATGTTTAACATGGTGGGCGCTGAGAGGCTCGAACTCCCGACCTAAGCCTTGTAAGGGCTCCGCTCTACCAACTGAGCTAAGCGCCCGCACCTACATCAAACTCGCGCCACCAGTCACAGAAGCGCGAAAGAGCATTAGTTTACAGCATCTTTCAAAGCTTTGCCAGGTTTAAATTTAGGAACCTTGGCAGATTTGATTTTAATTGCTTCACCAGTACGTGGATTACGGCCAGTTCTTGCTGCACGTTTACCAACAGAAAATGTACCGAAACCAACTAGAGTAACTGTTCCATTTTTCTTCAAGGTTGTTTTTACCGCACCGATCAACGCGTCCAGGGCGCGGGAAGAAGCCGCTTTAGAAATGTCCGCTGTTTTCGCAATATGATCGATCAACTCAGTTTTATTCACGTAAAGCCCCCTCACAAAAATTTGAATTCGCGACGATGTCTTCGATTATTTGATAAGTCGTGCATCAATCGCGGCAAGCAGGAAGTCTGCATTCAGTATTAAAACAAGCCGCAAACCCTTGTGTCAAGCGGTTTGCATCGTTTCAATATAATCTACAGATTAAATTCCGATTTCATCAGTATAATTTCATTTTTAATCGGTAACAAACGACACCGATATAATGCAATGTTAGATCAGACGAGACAGAATCAGCTAAACTAGCTATAAAGTTCCGATCCGCGCAGCCACTAGCACTTCCAGAATACCTTACCACTCAATCAAAAACGCTATGAAACTTCCTACCGTCTTAGGCACCCCACTATCATCCACAGCCACCAAGGTTATGCTCCTGGGCTCCGGCGAATTAGGCAAGGAAGTCATAATTTCTCTACAACGCTTAGGTGTCGAAGTCATTGCCGTTGATCGCTATGAAAACGCCCCCGGTCATCAGGTAGCGCATCGCGCCTATGTCATTGACATGACAGACGGTGACGCGTTGGCAGCGTTGATCGAAAAAGAGCAACCAGATCTCGTGGTGCCAGAGATTGAGGCTATCGCAACGCCGATGTTGGTCAAATTGGAAGGCGCTGGCAAGGTTCAGGTCATCCCTACCGCAAGAGCAGCATGGCTGACCATGAACCGCGAAGGCATCCGCCGTCTTGCCGCTGAAACGTTGGGTTTAGCGACCTCACCCTACCGTTTTGCCGACAGCCTCGATGACTTGAAAGCGGCATGCGCAGAAATTGGTTTTCCTTGTATCGTCAAACCTGTCATGTCTTCATCCGGCAAGGGTCAATCCAAGCTCGACAGCGCTGCTGATGTAGAAACCGCGTGGAATTACGCTGCAGCGGGTGGCCGCGTCAATTCTGGACGCGTGATTGTCGAAGGTTTTATCGATTTCGATTATGAAATCACACAACTGACTGTGCGCGCTATCGGCAAAAACGGGAATGTTGAGACGCATTTCTGCGAACCTATCGGCCACGTGCAAGTTCACGGTGATTACGTCGAATCCTGGCAGCCACAAGCAATGCATCCTGTTGCACTCGACCGCGCGCGCGATATCGCTAAAAAGATTACCGATGACCTAGGTGGCCTGGGCTTATTTGGGGTCGAGTTATTTGTTAAAAACGACATGGTCTGGTTCTCAGAAGTTAGCCCAAGACCGCATGATACTGGCATGGTGACCATGGCGAGTCAGACACAAAATGAATTTGAATTGCACGCCAAAGCGATACTAGGCTTACCGGTTGACGTTTCATTGCACACACCAGCCGCATCTGCCGTCATTTACGGTCAGCATGAAGCCAAAGGAATTGCCTTTGAAGGCGTAGCAGAAGCTTTGCAAGTTCCTGGCACAGACATCCGCTTATTTGGCAAACCAGAATCATTTACGCGCCGCCGTATGGGGGTCGCCCTCGCAAAAGCTGTCGATACGGATACTGCCCGCAACATGGCCAAAGCGGCGGCAGCCAAAGTTAAGCCCGTGATCTTTAAAGGCAAGTAAAATCATTGCTTTCGAAGAGTAATTATTTAAATAGTTAATACCAGCCAGAGCCCTCCATCTTTGGTTGGTAGCAATTTCACCATCGCGCAGCAAATTTAAAGCACATACCAATGAAGAATTTCGATGTTGCCATCGTTGGCAGCGGCCTCGCAGGACTCTCGGTTGCACTGCACCTGGCACAAACCCGTAAAGTAGCCATTATTTCAAAACGCGAATTACTCGATGGCGCCAGCAGTTGGGCACAAGGTGGAATAGCTGCAGTTCTGGACTCTCACGACAGCCATGAGCAGCATATTTCGGATACCTTGATCGCTGGTGGCGGTTTGTGCGATGAAGGTGCAACGCGCTACATCGTTGAACACGGGCGCGAAGCAATCGACTGGCTAATCGAACAAGGCGTGCCTTTTACCCGCGATGAAGAAGCTGAATTAGGATTCCACCTCACGCGCGAAGGCGGTCACAGCCAGCGCCGAATTATTCATGCTGCCGATGCAACAGGTCATGCGGTACAAGTCACACTTGAACAAAAAGTGCGCAATCATCCGAATATCTCCTTGTTTGAACATCACTACGCCATTGATGTAATTACGTCAGGCAAGTTAGGTGATGCATCAGCCACACCACACTGCCTCGGCCTATATGTGCAGGACGTAAAAACCGGCAAAGTTGACACGTTTTCAGCGCAACATACCGTGTTAGCGACGGGCGGTGCTGGCAAAGTTTATCTCTATACGACCAATCCAGATACCGCAACCGGAGATGGCATCGCGATGGCGTGGCGTGCAGGCTGCCGCGTCAGCAATATGGAATTCATCCAATTCCACCCGACGTGCTTGTACCATCCGTACGCCAAATCTTTCCTGATCACCGAAGCAGTTCGTGGCGAAGGCGGCATTTTGCGCCTACCGCCAGAAGCAGGTAGCGCTGCCGGAACACGTTTTATGCCAACGCATGATGAACGCGCAGAACTCGCACCGCGCGACGTGGTAGCACGCGCAATCGACTTTGAAATGAAAAAACGCGGTCTTGATTACGTCGAACTCGATATAACGCATAAATCTCCGGAATTTTTAAAAGAACATTTCCCGACCATTTACGCGCGTTGCCTTGAATTCGGCATCGACATCACCAAGCAAGCAATACCGGTCGTTCCGGCAGTTCACTTCACGTGTGGCGGCATCGTTACCGATACCGATGGACGCACTGATTTACCTGGCTTATACGCTGTTGGAGAAACCGCCTACACCGGCCTGCATGGCGCCAATCGTCTCGCCAGCAATTCTTTACTAGAATGCCTGGTGGTGGGTCGCGCGACTGCAAAACATATAGAAAAGCAAGAACGCGTCACGCCGATTGCCCTCCCCGACTGGGATGAAAGCAGGGTTTCCGATGCTGATGAAGAAGTCGTGATTGCGCACAACTGGGATGAGCTGCGTCGCTTCATGTGGAATTACGTCGGCATCGTTCGCACCACCAAACGTCTGGAACGCGCAAAGCATCGGATACGCTTACTGAAAGAAGAAATTGACGAGTACTACGCGCATTTTCGAATTTCAAATCATCTGCTGGAGTTGCGCAATCTGGTTGAAGTCGCATCACTGATCGTCAATAGCGCCCTGAGCCGTCGCGAAAGCCGTGGCCTACACTACAGCCGCGACTATCCAGATACCTTACCGAAGGCGCTACCAACGGTACTAATGCCAAAACGAAAAAAGAGCTAAATCAGCTCTACCTAGTGCAATAAACGAGCATTTTTGCAGGGCGGAGACAATCCGCCCGCAAGACTATCTCCGCCATCACATCTGCTGAAACAAATGCGCATGGTTGCGACTGATTTCCAATTTCTCACTGCGGCCTTTCAACCCCATCAATTGCTTACCGCGAAAGTCGCGCGTGACGTCGGCGATCGCAGTAACGCGCACCAGCGTGGAACGATGAATGCGCCAAAACTCATCAGGATCCAATTCATCTTCCAATTCTTTTAATGACTTCCGGATCAGGTATTCTGCTTGCTCAGTTTGTACCAACGTATATTTTTCGTCAGATCGAAAGAATACAATTTCTTTGGTACTAATCATACGTAAAGCATTGCCAACGCTCGCTTGTATCCACCGTAAATATTCGCGTTGCGGCGCTTGGCGCAGCATCAGTTGTTGCAAAATTTCCTTCATTTGTTGTGACTGCTGATCAGCAGTCACAACAGTTTGCGTCGATTTAATATCTGGCGTTGAAGACTGTAAAACTTGTGCGCGCTTTTCTCTTATCCGCAGTTGCAGGCGCTCAACAGTTTGCTGCAGACGCTCCAGCTCAACCGGTTTGAGCAAATAATCTACCGCCCCGCGTTCAAATGCCTGAATCGCATATTCGTTGTATGCAGTTACAAAAACAACTTGCGATCGCTGCGCCAACTCGACCGCTGCTTCAATGCCATTTTTGCCGGGCATACGAATATCAAGAAAAATAATATCCGGCGATAATTGAGCGGCTTGTTCTGCGGCCGCGATACCATTAGCGGCTTCACCAATGATTTGCAATTCCGGCCACACTTTGAGTAAACCACCGCGCAAATAGTCGCGCATTGGCGCCTCATCATCGACCAACATGGCAGTCACTACGAAATTATCATGCATAGCAGATCACTTTATTATTGATGATTAACATTATTGATTCAGATACGGAATTTGAATACGGAATCGGGCACCACCTTCGAACGGCACTTCAATTACCAGACTGGCCTTAGCACCGTACAACATTTTGAGCCGCTCACGAATATTCGTTAAGCCGAGACCTTCTGCAACATGCACGTCAAAGCCCATGCCATTGTCACTGACCTCGACCCATAGTTCATTGTCGTGACGTTGAGCGCTAATACAAATCTGACCACCTTCAATTTTAGGCTCAAGGCCATGCTTAATCGCATTCTCCACCATAGTTTGTATCATCATGGAAGGAAATTGCGCCTGATCTAAGCCCTCACCAACCTCAATCTGATACTGCAAGCGTTCTTGCATCCTCGCTTGCATGATATTAAGATAAGCACGTGACAAAGCCATTTGCTGCCCAAGCTGCCCTATTCCCTGCTGACGTATTTGCGGCAAGGCAGCTCGCAGATACTTAATCAGATCTGCATGCACCGAGGCCGCCCGCTCCGCATCGGTAGCCATTAACTGGCCAATCAAAGCCAATGTATTAAACAAAAAATGCGGCTCTATCTGCGCCTGCAGGGCTGCCATTTCCGCTTCCAACAAACGTCTTTCAAGCGACTCGACATTGGCACGCGTTACAGCGGCACTTGCCATCAATTCTGCTTTTCGCTTTCCACCGGCAACGGTTTTGATCACGATGGCGGCTAAGACCATCATCACCATAAATGGTCCGATACCTATAAAGCCAGCAAAAATCATCGCAAAAAAACTGGTTAAACCAAGAGAGAGCCAAGGAACCACTGCAGCCCAATCAAAAAATTTCCACCACAAAACACTAACTGTTTCCGCCACGTTTAACACTGCATGCAACACCGGGTTTTCGTCTTTGGTTTTCATTTTACTTCTCCATCAAACTGATTTGAAGACGCAGATCCGAGCATGATAACTGCCCCCTTCTCTGCACGGTGACGCAGAAATAATTTATTCAATATCGAGATAGTAACGATTAACTTCGCCAGCGTCGTGAGATGTAAAACTGCACCTGCAATCAGCACCATAATACAGCCAACAAAGACACGCGCCCACGATGTAGCGTGAAGGCGACTACCGAACGCTGACCAATAGGTAGAAATTCTGGAAAATATTCCTGTTTGCTTGCGACTCATCACCATTCTCCATAAGTTAGAAACCGGACATCAATCAGGTCCGACATCATTTTTACTTCGATGTATGGAGAATAATGGTAATGAAGGCCAACCCCTATTGAAATGCGACTAAGTGTTGCTTGGCGGGGTTAAGTGGTTGAGAAGACGGATAAATGGGACATCGAACATCCCTGCTTGTCCGTTAGTTCACCTACCAGAGCTAGCTAAACCAAGCAATAACGCCAATAACTCATTGAAAATAAAAAAACGCCACACCCTTTCTATTAGGGTGTGGCGCTTATTGTTCTCATTGAAGGCTAAATCAGAGTACCCGCAAAGAATAATCTGTTGCCTTGATATCCTTGGTCAAACTGCCAATAGAGATGCGGTCAACGCCGGTTTCTGCGATGGAACGTACAGTGCGCTCATCGACGCCACCTGATGCTTCCAGCAATGCACGACCAGCATTCAAGACGACTGCTTCCCGCATCATGTCGGTGGTGAAATTATCGAGCAGCACTGAAGTAGCGCCAGCAGCTAAAGCCGCACGCAATTCAGCGATGTTCTCTACCTCAATTTGTATCATCGCATTGGATTTTAAATCAAACGCCTGCTGCATCGCTGCTGCAATTCCACCTGCTGCAGCAATGTGATTTTCTTTGATCAAAATACCGTCGTACAAAGCTAGCCGTTGATTTTTACCACCACCAACCCGGACTGCGTATTTTTGTGCAAGGCGCAATCCTGGCATGGTTTTGCGCGTATCTAGAATAGCTGCTTTCGTGCCAGCGATCATGGCAACGTATCTGGCGGTGGCAGTCGCAACGGCAGAGAGCAATTGTAAGAAGTTCAGTGCTGAGCGTTCTGCAGTCAACAAAGCGCGCGCTGGCGCATCGATTTTGCAAACAACAGAATTGGCGATCATTGCATCACCTTCGGCGTATTTCCAGTCAATACGAATATCTGGGTGACAGCGCTCCATCACAGCATCAAACCACGGTGCGCCGCACAGGATCGCGTTTTCACGCACGATCACTTGCGCCTTAACACGTTCTTCAGAGGGAACCAGCAAGCCCGTCAGATCTACCACACCAACATCCTCCACCAAGGCATCACGCACGTTGCGATCAAATGCCTGCTGCAAATCTGCATCGAATGGAAAATGCTTATTTTTTAAATTACTGGACATAAAAAACTATCCTTGTTTCAGATAAATATTCAATCAAATGACGAAACTACTCAGGCGGGGCCTATCCCAGAAAACAAAGCGCCGTCTTTCGCCAGATCGCCGGATGGACGGACATTCGCTTTTTTCGCGGCAGCAAAATCGAGCATGCGGTTGATGCATAATTTAGCCTTGTCGGCCGTGTCAGGGTCAACCTGAATTTCATTATGACCTTGCTCTAGTACCTGCACCAGATTGCGTAAGCCATTCATTGCCATCCATGGGCAGTGAGCGCAGCTCTTGCAAGTCGCACTATTACCAGCAGTTGGCGCAACGATGAAGCGTTTGCCAGGTGCAGCCATTTGCATTTTATGCAAAATACCGTTATCGGTCGCAACGATAAACTCTTGCGCATCCAGCGTTTGTGCAGCATGGATCATTTGCGACGTTGAGCCAACCACGTCTGCCAGCGCCACGACGGATGCGGGCGATTCAGGATGCACCAGGACTTTAGCGTTTGGATATTCGGCTTTCAACACATCCAGCTCTATACCTTTAAATTCATCGTGTACCAGACAAGAACCCTGCCATAACAGCATGTCAGCTCCAGTTTGCTTCTGGATATAGCTACCCAGATGTTTGTCCGGTGCCCACAAGATTTTTTTACCTTGCGCGTGCAAGTGGGCGACGATATCCAGACCAATGCTTGATGTCACCATCCAGTCAGCACGCGCCTTGACTGCGGCACTGGTATTGGCATAGACGACCACTGTACGATCCGGATGCGCATCGCAAAACGCTGCAAATTCATCAGCAGGACAACCCAAATCAAGGGAACAGGTGGCGTCCAGATCTGGCATCAGAATTGTTTTTTCCGGGCTCAGTATTTTGGCGGTTTCGCCCATGAACTTAACGCCAGCCACGACCAATGTTTTGGCAGGATGATCCCGACCAAAACGCGCCATTTCTAAAGAATCGGAAACACAACCACCAGTTTCTTCCGCTAAATCTTGTAATTCGGCGTCAACATAGTAATGCGCCACTAGCACAGCCTGCTTTTCTTTAAGCAGTTGTCTAACGCGGGCTTTAAGAGCCAATTTTTCTTCCGCATCCGGCGCTTCCGGAATACGTGCCCAGGCATTGGCGGTACAGCTCAGGCCTACGTCCATTTGCGGACGTTCAAATTCGATAACTTTGGTGGTTTCCATACTTAGTCAACGTAAACTAACAAAAGCAAAAAAGTAAAAATGATGGGTGAGAAAACCATTTCAAACTTGGTCGACTGTCTGATCAATCTCACCTTCAAATCTATACTGGGTAGGTGTATATAAAAACACCCTAATATCCGTAAGGACAAAAGGGTGTATTTTTAAATATACTCCTACCTCACCCTGAAATTTCTAACTACATGTAGCAAGCCATGCGACATTTTTAGCTTGCTACCATGGATTAGAAACAATTAATTCAGGCGATAGTATACGCTGTTACCAGATAATTACCTGCTTACCGCCATGACGCAAAGGCGAGCGTTCCCCTTTGCAGCTAAATGCCTCGGAAAATTCTGGCATATTTGCCAATGGTGCAATAACGCGATATTTATCTGGAGAGTGAGGATCGGTAGCCAATTTTAGGCGCAAACTCTCGTCACGAATCAGGCTACGGAAACTTTGACCATTCGCCACAAAGAAACGCTGCTCCGGCGTCAAACCATCAATTTCTGCTGCCTGTGGCTTCGTCTTCAGGGATTTACGCAAAGCTTGCAAAGCGATCTTCATACCGCCAAGATCGGCGATATTTTCACCGGCCGTTAATTTGCCATTGATATGCAATTGATCGATAGGATTAAATTCATCGAATTGCTGCTCTATGGTTTTGACACGCGCCAGGAATTGCTTTTGATCTTGTTTGGTCCACCAGCTCTTCAGATTACCTTGCGCATCAAATTGGCTACCTTCATCGTCAAATGCATGCGTCAATTCATGGCCAATGGTAGCGCCGGTATTGCCGTAGTTAGCCGCAGGATCGGCATTAACGTGATATAGCGGCGGTTGCAAGATACCCGCAGGGAAAACGATTTCATTCATCGTCGGGTTGTAATAGGCATTGACTGTCTGCGGTGTCATGCCCCATTCATTGCGGTCAATTGGCTTACCTAATCTTGAAAGGACGCGATTGAATTCGAATTCATTCGCGCGAGCAACGTTGGCAACATACGAGCCATTGTCAATATGCAGAGCGCTGTAATCACGCCAGACATCTGGATAGCCTATTTTTACCATGACAGTATCAAGCTTTTTGTAGGCTTGTTGTTTGGTGATGTCGGACATCCATTCCAACTTGCCTATGCTTTCACGCATAGCATCTTTGATGTTATTGACCATTTCAAGCACACCAGCCTTGGCTTCCGGACTAAAGAATTTAGCCACGTATAATTCGCCCAGCGCCTCACCGGCATCCATATCTATCTTCGCCAGAACGCGCTTCCAGCGCGGCTGCAACTCTTTGGTGCCAGCCAGAGTTTTGCCATAGAAATCAAAATGCGCATTGACAAAAGCAGAGCTCAGTTCATTGGCATAATCGTTCGCCAGATGCCAGCGCAAATAGGTTTTCCATTGATCGAGTGAAACACCATTAATCATACGCCCCGCTTCAGCGATGAATTTTGGATGGGCTACATTCAGTTGACCCGGCTGATTTAAACCTACCGCGTTAAAGTAAGTCGGCCAAGATGTAAAGTGATCAATTTTATGCAAGCCATTCAGATCTGACAGGTGGTAGCTGGCTTCCGGATCACGCAAGGCAACCTTGGTCAATGATGCTTTTGCCAGGCGCGTTTCCAGATCCATGACTGTCTTAGCATTTTGTTTAGCAACATCAGGTGCATCACCAATCAACTCAAACATTTGCGCAACATAAGCTTGATACTTATTGCGAATTTCTACCGTTTTTGCGTCTGTCTTCAGATAGTAATCGCGGTCCGGTAAGCCAAGACCACCTTGCATCAATTGAGGAATGTAGCGTGTCGCTTTTTTCGCATCTTGCTGGACATCGAAACCAAACAAAGCATTCACACCCTGCTTATGCAAACTCGCAATAGCCGCCATTAATTGTTGTTTGTCTTTGATGTTATTAATCGCATCCAATTGTGGTTTCAACGGCGTTGCACCATCTTTTTCAATCTGCGCCTCATTCATACCACTGGCATAAAACGCACCGACTAACTGACCGACTTTTGATTTCACTTCGCCTGCTGCTGCCGCTTCGGCAATTTGCTTCAATGCTGTCAGGTTGCGTTCAGTCACTTCGTCATAAGCGCTGTAACGGGAGCGGTCCGCAGGAATTGGATTATTTTTGAGCCAGGTACCATTTGCGTATTCAAAAAAATCCGTACAGGGATCTACTTTCAAATCCATGGTCGCAGATTCCAACACGAGTTGGTTTGAGGTCGCAGTATTTGCCAGTGCCGTTGTTGGCGTTTGTGCATGAGCAGAAGCTGCGCAGACCAAACCAACCAGAGTGCTGATAGAAGTACGTTTGAAATATGGAGATAGCATGAATTGCATCCTATTTATCGAAAGAAGTGAAGTGTGAATGTCTATTTTGTTCAGATCCGGCATTCTACTTTGCCAAAACTTGTACTGCTACGCCAGAATATTGACCTGGCGTACGGTAGATACGCTGCGTCGCTTTTTGAAAATCTTCCGGGTTGGCCTTAGGAATATCCATGAATTGTTGCGGATTCAAATCCACCAACGGGAACCAGGAACTTTGCACCTGCACCATAATCCGGTGACCACGACGGAAGGTGTGATTAATATCAGGCATTTTATACGTCAAGGGTGTAATTTGATTAGCAACTAAAGGCTCTGGACGTTCGAAGCTATTGCGGAATTTTGCACGCATCGGTTCGCCACGTACCAGTTGCTGATAACCAGCCATCGTCACCGTAGGCGGTGGCACATCATGACCTCGTTCACGCGGTGCGTGTTCATCCGGATAATCTGATGGATACACATCAATCAGCTTAACCACCCAATCCGCATCAGTGCCTGTTGAAGACACAAATAACTTAGGCATAACCGGCCCGACTACCGTAACGTCTTCTTGCAGCACTTCAGATTGGTACACCAACACATCTGAACGGGTTGAAGCAAAGCGTTGATCCGACACCATGTACTCACGCGGAACACCAATCGCCACGTAAGAAATATACGGTACAGGTTTTTTAGGATCGCTAACGTATTCATCATAGGCTGCGGCTGTCACAGCTGGCGGCGTCCAACTCAAAGTGCCATCAGCACCAAAATACAAGATCTTGCTTTGTGCCTGCTGAGGCGGCCAGCTCGCATATTCACGCCAGACATTGGTGCCAGTTTCGAACACAGTTGCCTCGGCCAAGGGTTTAGCCTCTACGCCTTTCAAGTAGTGTTCAAAGAATGGGAAAAGGATGTTTTTGCGGTAGTATTCGCCCGTTTTGGCTCCAAAGTCGACGTCTCCCAACATTCTTCCGTCGGCTCCGGCCCAGCCACCATGAACCCAAGGGCCAAGTACAAGACCATTAAATTGACCTTTATTATTAGCTTTAATGCTGTCATAGGTGGCCACCGGACCATGAACATCTTCAGCGTCGTACCAACCACCTACCGTTAATACCGCTGCTTTGATATTTTTGAGATGTGGGGCAATATTCCTGGACTTCCAAAAATCATCGTAAGTACTGTGCTCAACATTCGGCATGAATAGTTCACGCTGCTTATCACTGAGTTGTGCAGCGATATTTTTAAGGCTTTGATATTTCAGAAAATATTGATAAGCATCTTTTGTCCCATAATCAAAAGATCCCCAGTTTTTAGGCAGTGGTGTAGGATTTTTTTCTGTTGTGAAACTAGAGTAAAAATCAAAATTTGCCGCCAACATGAACGCGCCACCATGATAAGAATCGTCGCCCATAAACAAATCAGTCACTGGTGCCTGTGGTGAGGCCGCTTTAATCGCCGGGTGCGAATCAATGATGCTGGCCGATGTATAAAAGCCTGGGTAAGAAATTCCCCAAATCCCGACTTTACCATTATTGCCTGGTATGTTTTTCAACAACCAATCGACCGTGTCGTGCATGTCCCGGCTTTCTATCCCCTGACCAGGTTGAAGGCGAGAATTGTTATGCGGAGTCATTTCTTGCCACACCCCCTCCGACATATAACGACCACGAACATCTTGATTTACAAAAATATAACCGCTATCTTCAAAATCCTTGGATGGACCAAGACTTTTGGGATAAAAATCAACACCATAATGTGATTCATCGTTGTAATGCACCCCCGTCCCGTATGGTGTACGTACCATCAAGAACGGATAAGTGTGCGCCTTGTCTTTGGGTACATAAACCACCGTGAACAAGCGCGTACCATCACGCATGGGGATCTGGTATTCGTATTTTGTATAATGTTCACGCACATTCGACGTGACTGTTTCTGTACTTTCCGAACTGGAGGCGACGGCAGTCGTAGCGGCTAATGCCTCCCCGCTCACTGAAATAATTGCAAATATAAATAATACTTTTTTTAATTGTAAAAACATGTCGTCCTTTATTTTTATCAATTGAACTTTTTGGCGAAATAACTGCACTAAGTAAGGTGCAGTGATGAATACCAGCAGAAAAGTCAACCCCGAAGTCTTTTAAACGCTTTTTGGGAATTTCAACCACTGGTAACAGAGTACAATTTACGCAAATAGTTTCGTTTTTTTGACGCAAACTTATCTATTTACAATAAAAGGTAGTCACAACATGAAAACCTTGAAAATTTCCTTACTACTCTTACTCAGTCTGTCGATGGTAAGTAGCAGCTTTGCTGGCCCATATGGATACTGGAGAGGACCCAGAGTTGGATTTGGTGTTTATATCAACCCGTTTCCAATCGTGGTTGGCACACCTTACTATGCACCGACTTATTATGGTCCAACTTATTATGGTCATTCTTATTACTACGGTTCACCGTATTATTCTTATCCGCGTGAAGTCGTTATTCAATCTCCAACGGTGATTTATAGCCCCCCAAGCTATTCCACCGCGCCAGCGACCACCTCAACCTATAACCTGTACGAAGCTCAGCCTTCTGCACCAGCATTAAATGGCAATGAATGGTTATATTGCGACCAGCCAGATGGCTTCTACCCTGCCATCAAGGACTGTCCGGGGGGATGGAGAAAAATAAGTAAATAAGCTTTCTCACCCTAAAAAAAAGGGGAGCAATATAAATTGCCCCCCCCTTTTTTATTCGAATATATTTTACTTCGCGGCCAATACCTTGCGAATTGCAGCAGCCAGCTCTTCAGCCACAAACTTTGCAACATACGCATCAGCACCAACCGTTTTAATATGCTCTTCATTTGTCTGGCCAGACAACGACGAATGGATAATGACAGGCAAAGACTTATAGCGGTCGTCCTGCTTAATTTTACGTGTCAACGTAAAACCATCCATCTCAGGCATTTCAAGATCAGTCAACACCATTGCAACTTTATCACGTAACCCTTTACCTTCAGATTGGGCAGCAGCAGCCAGAACTTGCAGCTTATCCCATGCTTCCTTACCAGTTTTGGTCATAATGAATGGCGCACCTATCGCGCCCAACGCCTTTTCGATCAGGCTGCGAGCTACACCTGAATCATCTGCCGCCAAAATCACAGAACCTTCTTTCATCTGCAAACGATCGCCTATTGTCTCAGGGTCGACGTCTTTTGCATCTGATGGTGTAATCTGACGCAAGATTTGCTCTACGTCCAGTACTTGTGCCAAGCGGGTATTTTCTGTATCACCATCCAGACGAGCGATACTGGTAACCATACCACCGACGGCACTGTTTTCTGCTGACAACACCTGACTCCAATCGAGACGCACGATTTCTTCGACTGATTCAACCGCAAAACCTTGGGTCGTGCGCGCATATTCGGTGACCAGCATAATGTTTAAGCCGGTTTTTGGCACGCAGCCAACCACTGATGGCAAATCGATCACAGGGATAATTTGACCCCGCAAGTTAACGACACCCAACATATGTGGCAATGAACCTGCAACCGCAGTAATCGCAGGCATAGCAACGATTTCGCGGACTTTAAAAACGTTGATACCAAACAACTCGGAGCGATCACCACCACCATCGCCACCCAATCTGAAAAGCAGCAATTCAAACTTGTTTGAACCGGTAAGATTGGTGCGCTCATCAACTTCTTGCTGTACGGTGCTCATAATTATGATCCTCTAAATTGATAGAATTGATTTGCCAACATCTTACCAACTTCAAACAAATTGCCCAAAATAAATTTATGTCTTTTCAGAAATGTTCATCATAGTACGAAATTGAAACACGACAGCACCATCAAGGACTATGCCACATAAGTTCACAATAAGCGGTGTAGCAATATAACCCAATCACATTACCTGTCTATTTCATTATTTTATGATGCGATAGCAAGGAGTGTAAGCTTTACCTGGTAATTTCATGCGATTTTGCACAACAAAAGAACTTAGTAATGCGTCCATCGATTCCATAATAGCAATATCACCACAAATTTCAAAGTTTCCGTATTGTTCAATGGCACGAATTCCTTGATTTTTCACATTTCCAGCCACCACACCCGAAAAAGCACGTCGCAAATTCGCTGCCAGCAAATGTGGCTCCTGATTTTTGTGAAGTTCCAGACTACGCATATTTTCATGGGTAGGCTCAAATGGTTTTTGAAATTCAGCGTCAATTTTCAATAACCAGTTGAAATAATAAGCATCACCTTTTTGTTTGCGATATTCACGCACTTGCTTAATGCCCTTTTCCACTTCCTGTGCCACCTGAGCCGGATTATTAACAATGATCTGGTAATGTTTCTGCGCGGCCACGCCTAAGGTATCAGCAATAAAGCGATCAATTTGAGCAAAGTATTCAGCGGCACTTTCTGGGCCCGTGAAAATCAATGGGAACGGCAATTCTGCATTTTCAGGATGCAACAAAATCCCGAGCAGATACAAAATCTCTTCCGCTGTTCCAGCACCACCAGGAAACACAATCACCGCATGACCAACCCGAACAAAGGCCTCAAGCCGTTTTTCTATATCCGGCATAATCACTAAATCATTCACGATAGGATTAGGCGCCTCAGCAGCAATAATGCCAGGCTCAGTCAGCCCCAGATAACGGCTATGCGTCAATCTTTGTTTAGCGTGACCTATGGTTGCGCCCTTCATTGGGCCTTTCATTGCGCCCGGGCCACAACCAGTACAAATATCCATGCCGCGCAAGCCCAGTTGATAGCCAACCTGCTTGGTGTAATCGTATTCAACACCTGAAATCGAGTGCCCACCCCAGCAAACCACCAAATTAGGGTTAACCTGAGGGCGCAACAAATTCGCATTCCGCAGCACATGAAAAACCGTATCGGTAATACCTTCAGACGATTTCAGGTCAAATTTCTTACCATCGGCAATCTCAACATTGATAAACAAAATGTCGCGCAGGACTGCAAACAAGTGCTCCTGTATACCTTTGATCATGACACCATTGACGAACGCACTTGCTGGCGCGCCTTTGACATCAAGCTTAATGCCGCGCTCACGTTGGATGATACTGATATCAAAACTTTTATAACGCTCGAGCAACTCCTTCCCATCATCCAGACCACTACCACAATTCAGTACCGCCAATGCACAGCTACGAAACACCTGGTACAAACCACCATGACTATTGTCGAGTAATTTGCCAACCTCGGCCTTCGATAATACTTCCATACGGCCTTCTGGTGAAATTTGGGTGTCAATTACGTCATATTCGATCACAGTAATACCTCCTCATCATGCACACCATATCCCGTTTAACTACAGCCACCAACAAAGTCACTGCGATGCAACTCCTGGATATGTTTAAAAATAAATGCAGCAGCATTTCTAGCCAGACTTCATTATGCACGGATTAATGAAAATGCTTGTTATATCTACTATATTTTCTTCAATTAACATCAGCCATACAAATAAACTAAACCAATTCAACGGAATCAATTTAAAATATTTTGCTTAGTCACTTGTATATTCGCACTGCGCCCTGTATAGTTCGCCCTCTCAGACGCGGGGTGGAGCAGTCTGGCAGCTCGTCGGGCTCATAACCCGAAGGTCGTAGGTTCAAATCCTGCCCCCGCAACCAAACAAATTCAATAAAATCAAAGGCTTACAGATTTCTGTAGGCCTTTTCTGCTTTTAAAACGTATTTTTTGCTGCATTTATGCTGCACTTGGCAGCATAAAAAATCTTTAATACGTAGAAAAAAAGCGTAGCTATCCCTTGTTCCTTAATAATTTGGAGCATCAGAGTATGGCAACTATCAATCACCGCGGCCCGTATCAATTTCAAGCGATTGTCCGTCGCAAAGGTTAAGCTCTACAGCACCAAAACCCCGATTACGGCTGCTGATCTGCTCAATGACAAGGTGTTACCGCTCTTTGCCTAATACGAAATGGGCTTAATTCGAATCCTGACTGATCGAGGAACCGACTATTGCGGCCGACAAGAAGCGGACAATTATCAACTCTATCTTGCGTTAGATGAAATCGAACACGCAAAAACCAAAGTGCGTCATCCTCAGACGAATGGCATCTGCGAACGCTTCCATAAAACCATTCTGAATGAGTTTTACCAGGTCACGTTTCGGAAAAAGATTTACTTGTCGATTGATGCGTTGCAGAAAGACCTGGACGACTGGCTGCATTACTACAATCACGAACGTACTCATCAAGGAAAAATGTGTTGTGGTCGCATACCAATTCAAACACTAATTGACGGAAAGGAGGCGTGGCACGATAAAATCACAAAACTAAATAACTGAATTTGATCTGACAATTCCACACTTCAAACCGGGTGACTGTCAGATCGGGGCGCAACTACTACAAAATCACATAAACGAGACAAACACCAACATCTCATCAACTCGGTGATCAAGGCGTAGCATTCGTCTGCCCTACATGCGAGCGACATAACTCTACTAATTGTCGTAATACTTCAGTCGTTGCCAGCCTGCTAGCGATAACTCCACCATAGGCATCCTCAGTAGGTGCAGCCTGCGTGACGTTAAATTCTTGCCAAGCGACGATCGTATGGGATTTATTTTCAGTTAAATAAGCGCGCAGCCCTAAATGAATCACGCTTGGATACGTTGTGAATTCCTGTTCCAGTTGGACGAGCTCCAACTCTAAACGGTAGTTAACATTGGTCGGATTAGGTGACCGCAAAACAACTTGAAATAAGCCGCTGGCTTCAAGCGCTGCCACCACAAGAGGCGTTAGCATGCTTGCCGGCTTTTGCTGCCATTCACTTTGCTGAAAGCGTTCAATTTGATAAGGGTGTTGAACATAGAGCATATGACGGCTATCGAGCTCCGGAACTGCCCGGATAGTGCTAATCTCAATACTCAAAGAGGATGGTGATGACACCATCGATTTAGCCATCGAAGCTGCCTCTAAACGATACTCTTTCAATACTGGTGGCGATACCGGTTGTAATATCGAGCAACCTGACAAGAGCAGAGCAAACGCTAGTATGAGGGATCTATAATGAAAGACAATCATGGTGCCACGACCTCGTTCTGCATTTCACCAGGACCGGGCGGTGCAGCCTTGCGACCACGCAGCAGACTTCCAGGGTCTTGCTGAGTTTGTTCAGCCAGACTTTTTAATGTAGCGGATAACTCTGTTATTTCTAACATCATTTTTTGCAGTTCAGGCAAACTATCGACGCGTACCTGATGGATGCCACCGCCAAGTTCTTGCGCGGTTTTTTGCGCCTCTCCACTGGCTTCGCTCAGTTTATTTGCCATGGCAGTGATAGCATTGGCACTATCGCTGATGCGTAAAATTAAAGGATCTAGTTTGGTGCTTGCCTGCGCGGTATTGTCCATAGTAACGGCTGCCTTGTTTATGCCGCGGCTGATATTGGCTTTCTGCGAAGCTAAACTCGCCATTAAGCTTGACGTATCAATGAGGATTTTTGTTATTGATTGTCTGTTCTCGTCGCTTAACATTGCATTAATGTTGGCTGTTGTGTGATCCAGGTTGGCCATTGCAGTACTTAAAACATTTTCCAGACGAGTACTTAAAGATGGCTTACTTGGAATCTGTGGGTATTCAAAACCTGATTGAGCCATCAATACCGGTGCCGCGGGCGTACCACCACTGAGTTCAACATAAGCAATACCTGTGAGCCCCTGCGTTTCGAGCACCGCTTGTGTATCGGTTTTGATTGTCGTGCTTGGGTCAATGGCAAAAATGAGCAGAACCTGCTGCGGATTTAGTCGATTGAGGGTGATTGAATGTACCTTACCAACAATCACGCCTTGATACTTCACTGGCGCATCCAGATTAAGTCCGGCAACGGATTCATTTATCACGGACAAATATAATTTAGGTTTGTCATGATGGTTCAGGCCGACAGACAACCACAATACAATAACCACAAATAGAGTCCCGAGAAGTATGGCAAAGAGCCCTACGACCACAAAATTCACTTTGGTTTCCATGCTACCACCTTTTTATCATTGACGTTGATGGTGCGATTTGCTGCAAGATTGCTTGCCTGCTCTTGTGCAGCGCGTCCACGTGCGCCATCAAAGTATGCTCTTATCTCTGGATTTTCTAGCTGAGATAGCTCCATCATCGAGCCAACTGCAAGCACTTTACCGTCCCCTAAAACGGCAACCTGATGCGTCACTTGCCATAGCAGATCCAAATCATGGGTAATCATCACAATGGTCGGGCGATAAACCGAGTGAAGCTGCAAAATCAAGGTATCGATCCCATCTGCACTCGTAGGATCAAGTCCGGCGGTTGGTTCATCCAGAAACAATAACTCGGGATCAAGCGCTAATGCGCGCGCCATCGCAGCACGCTTCAACATGCCACCACTGAGTTCGGCGGGATATAAACTGGCGGACTCCGGCTGCAATCCTGTCTGTGCTAATTTCCAAAGCGCGACTTGATCAATCAGGACATCATCTAAATCGGTATGTTCGCGCAAAGGGAGGCCTATGTTTTCGCTGACAGTCAAGGTTCCAAACAATCCGCCTTTTTGAAACAGGACGCCACAACGTTGACGCAAATCTTTGGTCATTGGCTCACTTATATCGGCTAGGTCTGTACCAAGGATTTTCACGCTTCCGCTATCAGGCTTGTGGAGTAAGATCATCTCTCGCAGCAAGGTTGATTTTCCCGAGCCACTACCACCGACAATAGCAAAGATGTCACCACGCCTCACTTGCAGGTCGACACCATCGTGGACGATTTTTTCACCAAACCGGGTACAAATCTGCTGCATCTGAATGACATAATCATCCTTTCTTGCCTCGGACTCTATCTTGCCGGAATTCATCAAAGATCCAGCAAGTTGAATACAATAGAAAAGCCAGCATCGAGCACAATCACGATAAAGATGGATTGCACCACGCTACGCGTAGTTTGCTGACCAACACTATCGGCATTGGACTTAGTACGAAAGCCTTGATAACAACTAATCAAAACAATTACGATCGCAAAAACCCATGATTTACCCAGACCAATGAATAAGGTTTTAAGCGGAATTTCTGTTCCAAAGCGAGCCAAAAACTCATGCGGTGCTACTTGCAACTTATTATTGGCCATCCACATGCCACCAAGCACACCAAGTACATCTGCAAACAAAGTCAACAATGGTAAGGCAAGCATGAGTGCAATCAACTTGGGCAGCACTAATAAATTAATCGGTTTGATCCCTATGGTTTTAAGAGCGTCTACCTCTTCAGTCACCAGCATGGTGCCAATCTGCGCGGCATAGGCGGAACCCGAGCGTCCTGCAACGATGATAGCGGTAATCAACGGAGCGAACTCCCGCAACATCGCATAACCGACCAGTTCCACCACAAAAATATTAGCGCCATAATGTCGCAGTTGATCAGCACCTTGATAGGCAACGACAATGCCCAATAAAAACGAAGTTACGCCGACGATGGGTAAGGCATTGACACCGCTGATTTGCACATTATGTAATACGCTGCGCACTCTGGCACGATTGGATTGTCGCAACACGGCCAACAAACTGAGAGTAGTTTCGCCGATAAAACTAAGCAAAGAAAAACCGTTTGTACAGATCGTGAAGCTATCTTTACCTAGCGTTTCTAACATCCCTGATTTCAAATGCTGATGGAGTGGCGGTTGTGATTTTGATGGCAAATTATCGACTAACAATTGATATTCTCCAGGCCAATCCAGCATATCAATCTGTGCACCCTTCGCTCTCAATTTTTGCAATCTGGATTGCAAAATCCACACTGTAATGCTGTCAATGTTAACTATTTTTTTACCGTCCAGATTTAATTGGGTAATTGGCAAATCTAATAATTGATCCAGTTCACGTATCACAGCGCCTAAATGGCAAACCGTCCAAGAGCCAGAAAATTCCAAGCTTCCGGGGGCCGTTTGCACAATTCTAGCTTTCTCTGCGGCGTTTATCTGGGTAGTTCGCATGTGATAGTCCAGGAGTAGGTCTATGCATTAAACAGATAACTGAACCGCTACCCCATTCCGGAACTCATTTGCCGCCGGTTGCTCAGTATCTATATTTGAAGATAATTCGTGGTTTAGAAATTTTTTCCTTTTATCACCCATCAACTTACGTAACTCCTTGATCTCTATGCCGCTGATTTCATTCATACGTATCAGCAGCGTCGCTCCCACTGCCAGATGCCGATGCCTGATTTTACTAATCACAGGCGGAGCAACTTCCAGTGCTCGTGACAGCGCAGCGTCATTTTTCAGATGGAGATTTTTTATGATGGTGTTTAATAAATGGTTCGGATCGTAATTGAGTTCTTTCGACTTAGCATCGAGATGAATTGAATTTGTCATATTTTTTCCATGTGATTGAATAGTTAAGCCAATTCCCAACATCGATTTCTGGGTTACTCATTACCATATACAATTTGGTGCTGGAATATTTCCCGACCGCCAGCCCCGGTAGTTCGGATAAATATAAAATGCCCGCAGAGTCATTAAATTAATTTTTGGTGTGTCAAGAGTGATCAATAGTCAAAAAATTCCTATCCAGTGATCAGCGAGTTATTTCATATTTCCGAAGTAAAAATGATACTTTTTATTGTAATTACGTTCCGTTCGTTTGCGTACACACCATTCCATTAAGACAGTGCAGAATAAAAGGTACTAGCAGGCAAACATGCTCTTAGAACGCTTAGCTCTTCTTGTAAGATATCGATTTTACGCAGCAGATTTAAGGCAAGAATCAGTCCATTGCAATCAAGTTCAAAATCATCACGCAGCCGCCTTGCGTTCGTCGCAAAAAGCACCGCATGCAACGCAAAATGTACCGTATCACCTGCTCTCACGGACTTGCCTGTTTCATTGCGCTTACTCAATGGCGTGAGTAAATCGTGGTCGATAAGTGCTTCTATTTCAGATTCACTTAAGCCTGATATCTCCATCAAATAATAGCCATTGCATACTGTTTTTTCTGTCCCTAGTTGATGCGGGCTCGCCCTTGCTACTTGAATCATGCTCATGTCGTTTCCTTCGCAGCAGATGATCGCGTTGGCGATACCGTGATCGCAGCTAATTGGAGGTAAAGTGCGCGCTGCTCGTCACTGAGTTTTTTAGGTACCAGAATTTGTATCACTGCAAAAAGGTCACCACTTTCAGCGATCGTATCTTTGTCCGCAGGTATACCTTTGCCGGTAAATCGTAAGCGTTGCCCTGAGCAAGTTCCGGGTTTAATGTCAACGGTGAGTCGGGTACCAAAGAAAATAAGGTCTACGCTATCGCCCAAAGCAGCTTGCGAAGGTGAAATCGGTAGATCAACATATAAATCGCGCCCCGTAATTCGGTATATCAGATCGGGAGTGATCGTTAATTTGACATACAAGTTCCCATTTGGTCCGCCGTTTGCTCCACTACCGCCTTTGTTTGCCAGGCGCAATCGTTGCCCTTCAGTCGCACCACGTGGTATTTGTATGCGAAAGGTATGTGGCATACGATGCGGCAAGCCATGAGCATCAGATTCTGGCAATTCAACGGTGACATCTGTTTCTCCGCCAGACATCACCTTATCCAGACTAATGGCTACAGTGACAGAATAGTCATCCCCCCGGATGGGAGCTGCCTTGCGGTGAGCACGTCCTTTACCGTGCCCCATACCGCTCGCGCCACCACTTCTTGAACGATTGAATGCATTAAAAATATCCGAGATATCGACATCGTCGAAATCACCTGCCTGACTAGCAAATTCATCCTGCCATTGTGGTGGTGGTGTAAATTGGTCGCCCGCTGATTGCTGCCCCAAATTATCGTATTCTGCTCGCTTCTCTTTATTTTTTAAAATCGCATACGCTTCGGCAACTGCTTTAAATTTTTCTTCCCCTGCGGGATCTTTGGAAATATCCGGATGAAACTGATGCGCCAATTTCCGATACGCTTTTTTTATGTCGGATTCAGTTGCTGAGCGAGGAACACCCAAAACCTGATAATAGTCTTTGTATTTCATGGTTTCCACATAACGTGTTTTGGGTTTTCAGTCGAGAATGAACAACGCTGCCGTTCAAAAAAACCGTTTCACGTTTGTTTGACCTCTTTAAAATCTGCTTCCATAACATCATCAGGATGTGTAGAACCTTGCGATGCATTCCCCTGCCCTTCATGCTGATTTGCGCCAACATTACTCGCTTGTTGTTCACCTGCTTGCATAGTCTGATTCAGTTTTTGCAGTAAGCTCTCCAGATATTGATGCCTTGTCGATAACGCCGCTTTATCGCCCTCTTTTATCACTGATTTGAGAGAGAGTATTGCCTCATCAAGCTCAAGTCGATCTGATGCATTCAGTTTTTCGCCAGCCTCGGTCATTGATTTATGTGCTGCATGAATAAGTGCATCTGCGTGGTTATGCGCTTCAGCGAGCTCACGAAGTTTTTTATCGCCTTCAGCATTTGCCGCTGCGTCCTCCACCATATGACGTATTTCTTGCTCAGTTAATCCAGA
Organism: Undibacterium sp. Dicai25W; assembly: GCF_049340505.1. Classification (NCBI taxonomy): domain Bacteria; kingdom Pseudomonadati; phylum Pseudomonadota; class Betaproteobacteria; order Burkholderiales; family Oxalobacteraceae; genus Undibacterium; species Undibacterium sp. Dicai25W. The sequence goes on from NZ_JBMPOQ010000005.1 coordinate 211,693, forward strand.
ATTAGCTTTGATCGTGATTTTGTTTTCTTTCCCGGTCGCTTTATCTTTAGCGCCAACATGCAAGATACCGTTTGCATCAATGTCAAAGGTAACTTCGATTTGTGGCAAGCCTCGTGCAGAAGGTGGGATTCCTTCCAGATTAAACTCACCTAAAGTTTTGTTGCCAGCCGAGATCTCTCGTTCGCCCTGAAAGACTTTTATCGTCACTGCTGCCTGATTATCGTCAGCGGTAGAAAAGATTTGACTGAATTTGGTTGGTATCGTGGTATTTTTAGGGATCATCTTAGTCATCACCCCACCCATAGTTTCTATACCCAGGGACAGTGGCGTAACATCCAATAGCAGCAAATCTTTTTGATCGCCGGATAAAACAGCCCCCTGAATTGCAGCGCCAACAGCGACTGCTTCATCAGGATTAACATCCTTACGTGCCTCTTTACCAAAAAATTCTTTGACCTTCTCCTGAACTTTAGGCATACGCGTCATACCACCGACCAAGATCACATCATCGATTTCTTTGACTGAAATTCCCGCGTCCTTCATCGCAATACGGCATGGTTCTATGGTGGCACTAATTAATTCTTCAACCAAGGATTCTAATTTTGCGCGGGTAATTTTTTGCGTCAAATGAATAGGAGCACCATTTGCCATCGCAATATACGGCTCATTGATTTCGGTTTGTTGCGCTGATGAGAGTTCTATCTTGGCACGTTCGGCTGAAGCTTTAATGCGTTGCAGTGCAATGGGGTCTTTTTTCAAATCGATGCCATGCAAGGATTTGAATTCGTCAATGATGTAGTCAATAATACGTTGATCAAAATCTTCGCCACCAAGAAAGGTGTCGCCGTTGGTAGACAGTACTTCAAATTGCTTTTCGTTCTCAACAGCAGCGATTTCTATGATGGAAATATCGAAGGTACCGCCGCCCAGATCGTAGACCGCAATCTTTTTATCACCTTTTTCATTTTTATCTAAACCAAATGCCAAAGCGGCGGCAGTAGGTTCATTGATAATGCGTTTGACGTCGAGGCCAGCGATCCGTCCGGCGTCTTTAGTTGCCTGTCGTTGTGCGTCATTAAAATAGGCCGGGACGGTAATCACCGCTTCCGTGACCTCATGTCCGAGGTAGTCTTCGGCCGTCTTTTTCATCTTGCGCAAGACTTCAGCAGAAATCTGTGGTGGTGCAAGGCGTTTGTCACGCACAGCAATCCATGCATCGCCATTGTCTGCTTTGACTATTTTAAAGGGCATCAGATCAATATCTTTTTGCACTTCTTTTTCATCAAATTTGCGACCAATTAAGCGTTTGACGGCATACAAGGTGTTGACCGGATTGGTTACTGCTTGTCTTTTTGCGGGAGCTCCAACCAGAATTTCGCCATTTTCCTGATAGGCGATGATGGAGGGTGTGGTGCGCGCACCCTCTGAATTTTCGATTACCTTGGCTTTGCCGCCCTCCATGACAGCGACGCAAGAATTTGTCGTGCCCAGATCGATACCTATCATTTTACTCATCTTATTTCCTTGGTTAGTGTTGTTCGCAGCGCTGGTTCTCTTCAAGTTTTTGAAGGAGAAGCCTGCGCAGCAGTGACGATGGCGGGACGTAATAATCTGTCAGCCAGCATGTATCCCTTTTGTAAAACACTGACGACCGTGTTTGATTCTTGATCATTAGTAGGAATTAAAGCGACTGCCTGGTGCTTTTCAGGATCGATTTTCTCTCCTCTGGCTGGCGTGATTTCCAACAACCCATGACGTTCAAATGCCGAATTCAATTGTTTTAAGGTGATCTCTACGCCTTCGCGCAAAGCCTCAAACGATGGCCAATCAAGCATCAAGGCCATTTCGAGACTATCTTTCACAGGCACCATCGCCTCAGCAAAGCTTTCTATGGCAAATTTCCTGGCCTTTGCCATGTCGTCTAGCGAACGCCGTCGCGTATTCTCTGAATCGGCTCTGGCGCGCAGAAGCGCATCTGACGTCTCGGCTAGTAAGGCTTCGGTTTTGGCCAATTGCGCAATTAAGCGTTGATCATTCAGTGCGATGACGGGTATCGGTGACAGATCGGGTGCAGTTACATTGCTTGCTGCACTATTGTTTTCCTGTTCTTGCATTACGCTACTTTCAAGAGACTTCAGCTTAACGATTGGCCCCGCTGCATCTACCCGCGACGAGAAAAACCGATTCAAGTTTCAATGATGACCTTGAGCGCATCGGTCGTCGCGGCATGGCCAAAAGTTTCATAGGCTTTCAAAATCTCGGTTAATTTGAAATGATGGGTAATTAATTGTGTAGCATCCAGACGTTTCGACTGAACTACATTGAGCAACATCGGCGTGCTAACGGTATCTACCAGGCGGGTGGTGATTGTCAGGTTACGATCCCAAAGGCTTTCTAAATGCAGGTCTACCTTAGTACCATGTACGCCTATATTGGCAATTGTTCCTCCAGCGCCGATAATTTTCTGGCAAAGTTCGAATGTAGCGGGGACGCCTACGGCCTCAATAGCCGTATCGACGCCTCTGCCACCAGTCAAATTCATGACCTCTTCACTGGCTTTGCCATCCTTACTATTGATAGTTTTTGTAGCACCGAATCTCTTTGCCACTGCGAGTCTATTGTCATCAAGATCGATCATGATGATCTCGGCAGGTGAATAAAATTGCGCCGTCAACAAAGCAGCCAGCCCGATAGGACCTGAACCGACGATTGCTATCGTATTGCCGGGTTGGACCTTACCATTCAGAACACCGCATTCAAAACCTGTTGGCAATATATCGCTCAACATGACCAACGCCTCTTCATCAGCACCATCAGGAATCGGATATAAACTCGTATCAGCGTATGGAATTCGAACAAACTCGGCTTGCGTCCCATCAATGCTATTTCCGAGTATCCAGCCACCAGTCGTGCAATGCGAATACATTTGCTTGCGACAAAATGCGCATTTACCGCAAGCGCTGATACAAGAAATTAATACTTTGTCCCCTGTCTTAAATGCGCTGACTGAGGAGCCGACTTTTTCAATAACGCCGACACCTTCATGCCCAAGAATACGACCAGGTTTGCAAGTAGCGACATCTCCTTTGAGAATATGCAAATCGGTGCCGCAGATCGTGGTTTTCGTGACTTTTACGATGGCATCAGTTGGATCAATAATTTCTGGCTTTGGGCATTCATCAAGCGACTTCTTGCCGGGTCCGTGGTAGACGAGAGCTTTCATAGACGACTCCATATCAAGGTAAATCAACGTGGTGCAAAATGCTTTTTGGACGAAATACCCACTGTAGCCTAGGCAATTTTGCTCAGACTTAGATTTATTCCCATCTGGTCTTTGATCATGATGGGAGGAAACTGGCAGTGCCTTGTTTAAAACCACCTTTAAAGCCAATGGTAGAACCTATGGTTAAACCGTTAGTTAAACACTACAGAACAGAAGTTCGCTTTTCAGTACGCTAACGTACTTTCATATTAATTTTTTTTGACAATGAATATCGCGTTTCTGATCGCACTCTGCCACCCTATATCGATTCGTCAATTAATTTTTAATTGTGTTTGTTATCGAACAGATTTGATTGATGCGTTGAAATACAGTCCGAGCAGGCATGGCAATTGCCATGTTTCGGCGATGTGCCGCAAAACATATCAGGAGTCATCATGAATAAAGATCAGATCAACGGAAGAACAGAAGAAGTCAAGGGTAAAGTAAAGGAAATAGCCGGTAAGATTACAGGTAAAAAAGGCCTGCAAGTCAAAGGCAATATGCAAAAAAATGCCGGTGCCGTTCAGGCCACGACAGGCGATGCGAAAGCGGATATTGCAAAGGCAATCAACAATATTTAAGCGCTTAGGCAACACGAGCAATAGGTTAGGATGCATTACCTGTTGCTCGCTTCCATAAAGCACAGACGTTCAACGCAAGGAAAAATCGTGCACAATATTCCCATGAAATCCGTTAATAGCGACAACTTAAGCATCATCGAAGCGATTTATCAGCGACGGGCGGTGAGAAATTTTACAGATGAGAAAACAAGCCGCGAACGGATACTGCAATTGCTTGATGCCGCGGTTCAGGCGCCAACAGCCATGCACGAAGAGCCGTGGGAATTCATGGTCATCCAGGACCCAACGCTATTAAAACGGATATCCGAATCTGCAAAAAATGCCCTGAGCCTTTCTACTGAAAAGCCAGCATTCACCGCGAGCGCTATGCATCAGCACTTTACTGCGACAGATTTCAATATTTTTTATAATGCACCGAGTTTGGTGTTGGTATGCGCCAAACCGGTAGGTGAATTTGCGAGTGCAGATTGCTGGTTGGCGGCAGAAAATTTGATGCTTGCAGCGTGTGCATATGGTCTCGCGACTTGTGTGATCGGCTTTGCCGTACAGATCTTAAACACGTCAGAGTGGAAAAAAGAGCTAGGCATAAGCGACGAGATTCATATCATTGCCCCGATTATCTTGGGCGTCGCTGCGGAAAGCGCATTGCCAGTTCCACGTAAGAAGGCCAATATTCTGGCATGGAAGTAATCACATTTTCATCTTTCGTGAGGCGTACCAGAAGTAAGGTTATAGCTCGCTTCTGGTACTGTATTTTCAGTTTAAATCAAACTACGTACAATCGGGGCTGAACCCCTATCTTTTTTACTTCATTGCTTGCTGCCCTATCTTACTGGCTAGTTGCGAATATAAAGCCACGAATATTAAGACATCAAACAACATACCTAAACACACGTACAAAACAGGCATGATCAATAATGAACAATACTGCAGCAACAACATATGGAACATCACCTGAAACGGTACCAGCACCAAAAAATAGGTAAGAACGTAGATTGTGCTGATAATTTTTCGTAGCAAGCTTACTTCAAGCACGTAATAGCCCAGACTCAGCATGAAAGGAATTCCCAATATTACGACGTAGCCCATGTTGATCAGGTTCAGGCTATGGCTGTCAATGGTGTATGGAAACCGATCTGGAAAAAAAAAGAAAAAAGCCATCGAAAAAATTTGTAAAACGCAAATAATGCGCAACAAATATTTAAGAGGTATACGATGTTTATCCAACCAAAAGCTGCCGATCAACGCTAACAAAGTCATAAAAAAACTGACCCACCACGCATTGAGGTCACCCGCTGTTGCCGTGATTACACCGTTCCACGTAAAACCTAAATGGGAAAGGTCTGGCTGTTCATTCAACGCTAATAACGGTATTGACAATTGACGGGCAAAAAATAAAATACATTGCTGCCACCCGGCAAAAATGTAAGGTTTGAGTCCCAATAGCAAAATACAAAAGACGATCGGCAATACAATTATTTGAAACAACAATGCCGGTGCTAGCGAAAATGATCCCATAGATCGATGCGTGCTACTTTGGGAGTCGCGCTGCCTGATGGTCTCCAAGGCAAATAGGCCCTTTTGTAAAGCAGCGTCCTGAACTATGGCCTTAGTAAGTATGCTTTTATTTAGCTGTTCCATGGCTGACCAAGCTCAGAATTGCTGGAAATAGCCTATGCGGCCACCAGCGCGTTCGTATAGAGGGTTGCTATAGCGTTCGGCACTGAGCATGAATCCTGAAACCGGGGTCAGCCAGTGATGCCACATCACACTCACTTCGCGACTCTGAAAATTAACAATGGCCTCTTGCGATGAAATCTGTTGGTACGCCTCTCCCCCCCATCCGCTGCGCAATGTGATCTGATCATGCTTATCACGACCATAAGTGATAGCAATCAGTTGTTGATGGGTTCCCACCTGGCCAGGGTTACTCCGGTTGTAACGTAAGCCTAACTGAACAATCCATGGAGATTCAAAGTAATACACGCCACCGATATTCACATTTCGATCAATATGACCATCTGGGGAACTGTAGTAACCCACTCCCAAAGAAGTGACGAAATTGCGATGCTCCAACCATTTTTTGTATATAAAAAGATCCCCACGATACCGTGGCAAATAAAATGCGCCGTCGCCAGCGCCTGCAGATATCCTGGTGTACCAATCGTCATTGATTGTCACGGTATCCGCGAAGCCAAGAAAATTTCCGGCAGTGTTGAATTCTCGTTTGGATGCGAGTTCAAGTTGAAAAATCTGCTGCCCCAACGTATAAACACCATTAATGGAAATATCTCGCCAATCGCCATAGTCATTGGTGAGATGTTGATCGCCAACACTGATCTCAATGGAGCGAAGCGGTTGTGATTCCAGGCCTGACGTCAATAAGACAGGTATATTTCCATCGTCGGCGATGCCTTTATTTTGTTCTTGCGCCCTACCTGTTTGGCAGTGAAGGATTCCGATACTAAGAAGTGCGATCGCAATACAATCAGCAGATTTTTTTTCAAGAGACGTAGTAACGCGCTGTACAGTCTTCATGGTGTTGTCATTCATATTCACGGTTTCCTATTGATGAGATGAAGGCGAGGAATTTTTTAAATAAAAGTTCCTCGTTGAGAACCTTGGTCGAAGTTACTGGACAACGGTGGTGGGAAGTTCGGCAAGCTTTGACATCAAATTGCCCTGGCCTAAGGTCAACACATCCACAATACGACGAGCGCTGCAGCCATCTCCAAAGGGACTATCAGCAACTTGCATACTGCGATAAAACTGTGGATCAGAAAGCAGAGATTCTGCAGATTTCAATATCGTGGCAATGTCAGTTCCGACAAGGAGTGCACCACCGGAATCGACTAATTCTTGGCGTTCGGTACTTTTGCGCGTAATCAACACCGGCTTAGCAAACGCTGAAGCTTCCTCTTGTATGCCACCGGAATCGGTAATGACAAATTCGCAGCGAACCAGGGTAGCAATCAGTGCCTGATATCCTAAAGGTTCAGTTAAGCAAATACGACTTTGGGCATTGGCGGGTAATTGCCGCATAACAGCTTCCACATCCATTCTCACCGCAGGATTTGGATGAACTGGCCAAACTACCAGGATGTCTTCGTGTTGCTCAAGTAATTGTGCAACGGCTTGAGCTATATCACGTATGGGTTGACCCCAATTTTCACGGCGATGCGCGGTTACCAGGATAACTCTATGGCGATCAAATTCTTTCAGAAAACTCACCAATGCAGCCGGTGCAACGCTGGAGAAGTCGAATCCGGTACTGGAAATTTTCTGATGCGTCCAGAGTGCCGCATCAATAACGGTATTGCCTACTTCAAAGATACGGTCAGGTCTAATTCCTTCGTTGACGAGGTTTAGTGCGGATTGTTCAGTCGGAGGAAAATGCCAATCGGCCAACCGCCCTAACATTTCGCGGTTTTTTTCTTCTGGAAATGGCTCGCTTTCGTGAGTACGTAATCCGGCCTCGATATGCGCCAGTTGCTTACGATGATAATACGCAAGCAACCCACCGACAAATGCAGAGGTCGTGTCACCCTGAACCAAAATGACGTCAGCGTGAAGTTTGTCGATCGCCGTATCCACCGACTGCAATAAAGCACAGGTCAGATCTGTTAATGAAGGTGAAAGCCGCTTTAAGTGAATCGTGATATCCGGCGGCATATCAAAAAATGCATACAGTGCATCAGTCACCGCTTCATGTTGTCCAGTGTGCACTAACAACATTTGGTGTCCTCGCGCCTTCATCTCATGATAAATCGGTGCGATTTTGATGATTTCCGGACGCGTTCCTACGCACGCCAGATAGATTTTATTTTGCATTTTATAGCCTTCTTTATCAAAGAAATGACATTCGGAAAAAACTCAAAAGCGTGATCTGGTAAAACAAAGGTAAAGCGAAGGTAAAACATGTGCTGCCAAAAATCAGAGACACTTAGTGTTGTTCGCCGCTGGGTTTAATCCGTCTTTGGATAGTATTTGCCAGGCAACTTCGTCGCTGACTATCCAATGCGGTGTATGTCTTGTGCGCCCAGCGTCGCGCATCCAACAACGTGCAGATTCGCTGTCGCCCTCTTGCTGTGCAATGACGGCGATCAGCCCCCATGCAAAATCCTCACGTGACTGCATCAACCATTCTTGCCTGTGCCTGCGCATCCATTGTTGGTAATATTGATGGCGATTCGTCGTAATGATCCCGTTGTTGCGATAAAGTAGAGGGAAGATCTGGGCGACTTGATCAGGGTAGAATTTGCTTGCCATCTCTTTTTGTTCAGCTTGCGTCGAAACCAGGAAAATTTTCCTTTGCTGATCCCAAAATAAGCGGCGGATATTGTTTTCCAACGTCTTAGTTGGCAATAGCTTGTCGTTGTCACGATCTGTTGATTGATATGAGAGAACTTCCAGGTTATCCATAAATAGGCCGTGTTGATACACGGGAGAGACCAGATAAATTCCCCGATTGGCGTCAATTAATTGAGATAGAGCGTTGATACTGCGGATACGGCTCTGCTGCCATGTCAGACTTGTTTTGAGATCCTCCGGTAAAGCCTCAAGCAATCTAATCCATAGCGCCAACAAAGCATCATCTGCATCTGCAGTCTTACATGGTGCCCACACCGGCCCCACCTTACAAAAACGATCAAAAGTTGCATCGGGTTTTTGTCTGACAATCAACCAGTTGATCCATTTTTTGCTGATCACCTTATTGCTGAGTCCATGGTCATGTGCGAGTAATAAGGCTTGTAATACAAAATAGGGATCAATGGTGTCGCCATGTTCCTGAATAGAAATCGCACCGTCCTTGTCAGCGTATGTCGATAAATCCAATGTCGTGATCGCAGCGACCGCAGCAATAGCGTGCGCCGAAAAACATAAGATACAGTTGATAAATATAGTTCTTGTAAAAGCTCTCAGAATGACCATACGATACCCAGCTCACGCGCCCAAACGGTGCCGTGGACAATTGCCCCAGCTTCAGCAACAATATTTTTCGCTGTCACAGTCGTGGGAAATTCTAGTGAGCCAATAATGGAATGCTCGTTGAGATGAATAATGCTTTCTGAAATCAACGGCCCGCTAATTTCTGCGGATTGTAAGATTTGTATCCGTCGTTCACTAACCACAGAGCCTAAAATCTGTGCACCAGCCTCTATCACGATGCCCATTCGTGCTTTGATATCGCCGATAATTGTTGTTCCTGCGCCGACAAATAAGCAACCGGTCACAACCAAAGATCCATGATATATGGAGTGTGCCGGTAATACGCAGTCACCAGTAACTCGACACAGAACCTTCGTCCGAAGAATGGCATTGGGAATGTCTTTAAAAAAACGTTCTTTTTGAGGAGCCGGAACAGGTGAACTTAGTCTGGGAGTTCCACCACCGAAAGAGACTGTCGGTGCATGAACACGTTCAAAAGAAGATTCGACCCCCAGTTCAATGCTAGTCATAGAGGACAGCCGGCGTCGCACACTACAGCATGGCCCAAGAACGACGCCCTTTTCGGCATGTGCCCATCCATAAATTTCACTACCGGACTCCATATTTATGCTGCCCTGCGCAAACAGAGCAGCAAGCCGGTCGCCGTCATGTAAATGGATATCGCCGTCAATGAATAATGGCTGAACGCAATGAATCGCTTGTCGGCTCACCAACGAAGTCAAGGACAGCAATGGCCGCGTTACATTACTCCACCTCATTGTCTCTATATCCGCATTCACCATCTGGAATGAAGAACTTGCTTGTGGTTCGCCGCGCCGATATGCCTGTACCATCGTTCGGAATTTTTCAGCAAAATAAATAACGTCGTTGCTATAGTCGATTCCTACTGTCAAGGGCGCGCAGTCAGTCGGTTGGCGCCATTCACGCCATGCAGGCCGAAATGCGGTCAACATTAATCCAAGACAAATAAATCCAAAAGCGGGCCAAAACAAAAAAAGTGCGGTCATGGTTCACGCCTTCCGATAACGTATGGTTTTTTCCCACACCATATCGCGCTTGAATAGATGGTCGCCAATTAAGCTAGCGACCGATGATGAAATCGCAAACAGACTGATGAAAAAACCTAAAAGATTAAACGGCAACAACAAAATTCTTCGCCGGTTGCCATCTAACAGAACGGCAATTGTTATTTCAAAGAATGCCGCAAAATTACCCATGGTGCCGTAAGCAAGCAATGCAAACACAGGAATCAAAGCGGAAACTAAAGAACCAGCATTCAAAAAATACAAAGCGACGGCTAGAAACCAACCAAGCAACAATAAAGGCGGCATCACAAAGACGAATAGCAGCAATAAGCCATCGACGCGTTCGCGCAAACTCAAATAATCGCTTTTAATAAACGAATACCAATAGCGCACTAAAACCTGATTGTGACCTTTGGCCCAGCGTTTCACCTGTTTGATCCTTACTGCCCAGTCTTCAGGTACTTCTTCATAACATTCAGAGCGGTTGGTATAAATGGTTTTCCAGCCATTGATCAATAACCGATAGGTAATATCGGTATCTTCGGCCAACACATTGTCGTGCCACCCACCTGAAGCTTCAACGGCAGACAAGCGAACGCCCCCGACAGTACCGCCATATTGCGGTACTAATTTGAGATTCATCCTCGCTTGCTGATCAACTTGATAGCCGCCAGAACGTTCTAAGTCCAGCATGCGTGTGAGCAAATTGACACCTGCATTGATGGGCACCACCCGCCCCATCACTGCGCCTACTTCCGGATCAAAAAATGGTGCAATCAATTGCTTTAACAATCCCCGCCCGGGGATGTAGTCAGCGTCAAAAATGATCGCCAGATCGCCATGCGCATGAACCAACGCGTCTTTAAGTGCAGCGGCCTTGCCTGGTTTTCCACTGGTACGGTGAAATGGTGTAATGCGCCCGGGGAATTGGCTTACATATTGATCAATGATGTCGCGCGTGCCATCGCTTGATCGATCATTAACCGGCACAATCCTCAACGAGCTGACTGGATAATTACTGTTTAGAAGCGCTTTAAGACAACCTTCGATCACTTTTTCTTCGTTATGTGCAGCGATAAATACGGTCACCAAAGGCCATCGTGCGCAATCGATATCCAGATAGGGGTGACGTTGATTGCCAAAAAGACGATTCAAAGTGAAAAGTACATGCCGTACCGCATAGATCATCATAATCACGACGATAAATACCAATACTGACGCCATTAGAGAGACAAAAATCTGGATATATCCCTCATCGAAATGAATGTTGGCGCCATTAAACGGCATACTTTCTGGCCAAGATGGGATTTGCGACAGAAGAAATTGATAAAAATTAACTGCGTATAAGCTAGTAAGTGCGACAGTTTCAAGCTTATTTAGCGGAATGGGAGGCATAGAAAACGCCTTGGAAAGCAAGAGAATACTCAGAGCGCAGAGAGAAAATATGACCACAAGATTGCGCCCGACAGTCCAGATGAACCTGGCATATTGGCTAACGAACGCCCTCGCGTGGCTGAGCCAATTCTCAATTACTTTTTTATGTTTGCCGCCGAAACTCGGTAAAAACATGATTGCCCCTATCAAAATGTGCTCCACATGCAGAGTTTTCCGCAGTCAGGCAAATACTAGAGGCTTGCACTTTAAGCATCTGTGCGATAACGCACTTATATCGGATTGTTCAGCGATAAAGAAAGATTGAATGTGATATCTGCTTACAAGGGGCTTGATAGTTGGAACGGGGACTAGCCATCAGCAGATACGATCTGGAAACAAGATAAGGAAGTGAAAGCAAGGCAAAAAAAGGTACTTTTCCAAAATGAACTCTGGCAAGTACCTGGAACATATTGTCGAACTAATTTAATTCGCCATTTAATCAAATTCAATTTTTGGCGATAAATGCCTTAATATCGCCAAGAGATTTTTGTGATTTCCCTGATAATTGATTGGTCGTGCCCTTCTCTTTTTGTAACCTATTTCCAAATATTTCGCCAAAATTTTTCTGAAATTTTCCGACGATTTCTCTGGCGGTTCCCTGCATCTGATCTTTATTCATCATTTTCCTTATCCGCTACGTTCAAAAACAAATGTCATTTTTTAATCCCAATAAAAATTAATGCTGGCTTGGATTAATTTCTAAGGGTGGAATTCAGGCTAGCAGATTTGCTTGATTTTTCTGTACGCCAAAGAACATTCGCGGCAAATGATGAATAATAAAGGTCAAAAAAGAGGCTCCAATACTTAAACTACAGACCGATTTTTCTCAACAAAGAACGAAAATTTATCGGCTTCCATAGGCGAGGCAATGACATAACCCTGCCCTTCTTCACAACGTATCTTTTTTAAAAAATTCATTTGTGTCGTATCTTCTACACCTTCAGCAACGACAAGATAATTAAGGCTATTTCCCATAGCGACTATAGCACTGACAATGGCGCAATCTTCGTTTAATGCCCCAATATCACGGACAAAGGATTGGTCAATTTTTAGCACATCGATCGGAAATTTTTTCAAATAACTTAAGCTTGAATAACCGGTACCGAAATCGTCGACAGCAATTTTCACGCCCATTTTCTTTAGTTCTCGTAAGATATCTGTGCTGAGATCAACATCCTGCATCAACACGCTTTCAGTAATTTCTAACTGCAGGTATTTACCATCTAATTTGCAATCTGCCAGTATGTCTGCGACCGACGTAGCAAAATCAAGCCGACGAAACTCTAAAGCTGAGATATTGACGGCGATGTTGAGAATCAGAATGCCATTTTCTATCCACGATTTCATCTGTAAGCATGCCTCTCGCAATACCCACCGACCTATTTCAATGATCAAGCCTGAATCTTCCGCAATACCGATGAATCGTGCTGGCTTAACATTGCCCCACACTGGATGCGGCCATCGTAATAAAGCTTCGGCACCGGTAATTACACCACTTCTCAAATTTATTTTTGGTTGGTAATGCAAAACAAATTCTTTTTTGTCTATCGCTTGCCTGAGATTGGATTCAATCAATTGCCGCTCAACCGCACGCTCATTCATTTCTTTTTTGAAAAATTGGAAGTTATTTCTTCCTCGTTCTTTCGCTTGGTACATCGCCGTGTCAGCATTTTTAATCAGTGTTTCCGCATTTTCACCATCATTGGGATAAATACTAATCCCAATACTGGTTGTCACATGAAGAACATGTTCCCCGACATTCTGCGAGTTGGATAAAACGCGCAGAATTTTGTTTGCGGTCAGTGCAGCGTTTTCGCCAGATTGGTCTTCGTTTATCAGGATAATGAACTCATCCCCGCCTTGCCGACTCACGGTATCTGAATGACGGACACAACTACATAACTTTTCTGTTACCGACTGTAATAGCAGATCACCGACCCCATGTCCCAGCGAATCGTTAATGTGCTTAAAATTATCCAAATCCAAAAATAGAATAGCGAGTTGCGTATGTCTGCGGTTAGCGAGGTTAATTGCCTGGGAAATTCTATCGTTTAAAAGTATACGATTAGGGAGATTGGTTAAAAAATCGTGCTTAGCGAAATAGGCCAGTTTCGCCGACATCGCCTGCGTTGCAGTGATGTCATGAAACACCATCACGGCACCGACTAAAGACCCGCTAGAGTCATGCACGGGTGCGGTTGAATCTTCAATATTGAGCTCGCTTCCGTCAGGACGAACCAACACAGCTCCTGGTTGCAGAGTACTGGGATGGTCATTTTCGAGAACAACATCAACGGGATTGCGGGTACTCTTCCGTGTCTCTGCATTGATAATTGGCATAACATCGGAAATCGCACGCCCCTTAGCGTGTTGCCTTGTCCACTGTGTTAATTGTTCTGCAGCGACATTCAAATAGTCAATGTTTCCGGCCAAATCGGTTCCTACTACCGCGTCACCAATAGAGTTAAGAATGATTTCTGCACGTGTTTTTTCAATAAAGCTCACTGTTTGCTTTAACTGATGTTGAAGCACATTTCTCACGGTCTGCGCAACCAGATAATTAGGGGAATGCGACTTCGCTAAGTATCCCGCGATTCCGGTTGAGTCTGATTTATCAATCGATAAATTAGCGGCTTCATCAACTAATATCAATATCGGCGTAAAAGGGACGATTCTGCTCAAACGGTGAAAACTATTCATTCCCTGGCTGTCGGGCAAAGATAAATCCAATAAAATAGCGTCTACTTTATGTGAGGTCAGGTAGCTTATTGCTTCAGAGAGTTTGATCGCACTTTCTATGTCGTACTGATCAGCCGCCTCATTGCGTAATGCATAGTCAAGCTGCTTAATATCTGCAGCGTTATTGGAAACGATCAAGACTGAATTGGTCATGAGATGAAAATATGTTCCGTATTGAGACTAAGCTTCAACATTATTTACGCTCTTTTTTACAGAACTGTTCAACACCACAGCTGTTAAGCATACCAACCAAGCCAGCAACCGCCAACGCTTGCCACGGCGATTCTGAGGATATTTTCTCTCCAATATCCTGCACGGTTTCGTTTATTACTACCCTTGAAGGGGCTGGCGCGATGCGATTCATTATTTGCTCCAGACACTCTACTTTTTGCACCAATTCATTTCGTAATATTCTCATCTGAGGATTTGACTCCCCTTCCAATTTTTCTACAATATGCTCGACCTCGTGCATCAATATACGAACCTCAAATACCAAAGTAGTGAGATGCCAGGTCAGATCGTTTTCGGGAAGTAAATTCATGATCATTTTCGGTAGATGAACTGCAGCAGAATTTACGGTAGACGATTGTCGGCGTCAGTACGATATCGCACAGTCATTTAATCATCGGGATTGCTATCAGCACTGATCACGGCAAATCTGCCAACAGGGGGCGCTATTTATTTCAAAACTAGAATTAATTGAAAAATTTTGCGTCTGCTTAACTTGTTTTAATCATGTGTGTGACAGCGCGCATAGTATTTTTACCCGCTGTGATAGCCTTGGGATAAAGTTTTTATCATTGGGTCAGCTACCATTTGCTGATCCTATTGGATCTATTTGATGCACGATATTTTCTCTTATTTGTTGATTCGTCGGAATGCCTGTTTTTCCCGACAAAATCACTTGTTTCATGCGTCGATTTACATCGACGTTCAAGTTTTGACACCAAGGTTAATTAATTATGTCCACGCCTATCAGTCCGATGGAAAATCGTCTCCTGGCAAGCTTAGTGTTGGTTGAATTCGAGCGACTAAAGCCTAATTTAGAGGTGGTAAATTTGGCGGTTGGCGATATCATTTATGAATCTGGCGCTCGTCAGGAATTTGTCTATTTTCCTACGACAGCGGTCATTAGCTTGTTGTATATGATGGAAGATGGCGAACTCGCTGAAATTGCATCGATTGGTAGCGAGGGTATAGTTGGCATTTCCTGGTTTCTGGGCGGGCATAGCGCGATCAATTCTGCGACCGTGCAACGCGCCGGCGATGCATATCGGCTACGTGGTCGCTATCTCAAAGAAGAGTTCGATCGGGCTGGATCGTTTTTGCGCTTACTGTTGCGATATACTCAGGCACTGATTACACAAATGACGCAAATTGCACTTTGTCACCGCTATCACAATGTGGAGCAACAATTGTGTCGCTGGTTATTGCAAAATATGGATCGTTCATCGTCCAACACCATGAAGATGACGCAACAGTTGATCGCTAATAGCCTGGGCTTTCGACGTGAACGCATCACTGAAGTTGCGAGCAAACTGCAAGATCAACATATAATACGTTATAGTCGCGGCAGTATTGTTATCCTGGACCGCGCAGGTCTTGAAAAAAAAGTCTGCGAATGTTACTGGGTCATCAGGCAAGAATTTGATCACATGCTACACCAGCCGCAAGAACATCAAAATGCCTAGCAGGCGCTAAGTCTGGCAAGATTATCGATTATGTGTGCGCTATCGAACATACAAGGCACATAATACTGATACTCTATTGCAATAGAAGCCTTTGGGCATACTACGCAATTTTTTTCGATAGAGTTAAGAAAATACTTACTTTATTGTTAAAAAAATGATGTCTTCACATGAAGAGCGAGTCTGGTCTGAGCGTACCGGAAGACTATTCTTGTTATCTTAATTGAAGGCAATCAGACAAAGCTTACGCTTTTCTTTTTGATTGAATATCTTGAACAGTCCCTTAAAAAATCATCTGTTAGCTGCCATTCCGGCGACATCGTTAGAAAGACTGATTGCCCATTTAGAATTAGTCGAAATGCCTTTGGGGCAAACACTTTACGAAGCAGATTCGGCTATAGAGCACGTGTTCTTTCCGACGACATCAGTGGTGTCGCTCTTGTACGTGCTTGAAAATGGAACATCCGCTGAAATTGCAATTGTCGGCAATGAAGGCATTATAGGCATTTCTTTATTTATGGGCGGTGAAAGTACATCAAGCCAGGCAATCGTGCAAAGTGCAGGTTTTGGCTACCGCTTAAAAGCTGAATTTCTTAAAGATGAATTTAGCCGCGCAGGTCCATTTCTACGATTACTCCTGCGTTACACTCAGGCACTGATTACGCAAATGACACAAACTGCGGTATGCAATCGGCACCACAGCCTGGAACAACAGTTTTGTCGTTGGTTACTTTTAAGTCTGGATCGCATTCCTGTCGACAATATCGACATGACGCAAGGTTTGGTCGCCAATATGCTTGGAGTCCGCAAGGATAAAGTGAGTACAGCGACGGGTGAGCTTGAGCGCTTGAACATTATTCATTACCGTAACGGTCGTATTAGTGTACTGAAACGCGCTGAATTGGAAAATCATGTTTGTGAATGTTACGGCGTAGTAAAAAATGAATATCAACGCCTACTCTCGGAAATCAGTGAGAATGCAGCAATTGAAAAAAATACTGTACCAGCGATTGAGATAAACGCAAATAACCATGTTCATTGAATTGTATCGCGAAGGTAAAAACCACTCATCCGCTTAAAGTATCACTGTACCGATGAGTGGGAGGCGAAACTAGCAACTACCATTCAGCTACTAAGTAGTCCAGAACTATTCGACGTGACCGGGCGTGGTGGTGGTGGAAGCTTCGGCGTTACCGGAGGCGAGGCAGGTGTGAATATTGGTGCCAATACGATTGATGACGTTTGACGTATACGTTGTCGATGCAAGTCATCACACATGAGTCGGGCAAACTCTTTTTTGACAACAGCATGACACTCGCAAACAAGTCCTTGCAAACCAAGCGGATTGCTTATCGTAATGTGCCCGCGCCGGTAATGAATGTAACCAAGATTCTGTAGATGACCAGCTGCTTCGGTGACCCCTTCGCGTCTGACACCGAGGATGTTGGCGATCGTTTCCTGGGTCACTTTGATTTCTTTCGACACTACACGATCGTTTGTGATCAATAGCCATCTGCACAATTGTTGCTCTATGGAATGGTGACGATTGCAGACCGCTGTTTGAGTAGTTTGCGTAATTAAAGCCTGGGTATAGCGCAACAATAATCGCAAGGTAGGACCGGCAAGATAAAATTCTTTGAGCAGTATGTCCGCTTTCAGCTTATAAGCATGTCCTGCTATCTGTACTATTGCTCGGGTTGGCATGGTTTGCCCGCCCATCAACAACATCGTCCCCAACATTCCCTCGTTTCCGATCCCTGCAACTTCAGAGGAACTGCCATTTTCCATCAAGTTTTGCAATGAAATGGTTAATGAAATCGGAAAATAAACATAATTAAGTTTACCGCCAGACTCATAGAGTACATCCCCTGTTTTCAGGCTCACTAACTCCAGATAAGGAGCAAGTCTGTCGTATTCATTATCAGGTAAAGCGCCCAGTAGATGATTTTGATTCGGGTTATACGCACAATTATTCATGGTGAACATCCTGCTTTCATTCATTAAATTGATGAAGACAAAGCGGCGAAAAAGCATTTAAAACCAGACATCAATACAACGATGCAAATGCAGCTTAATGTTTCGTCAAGCATCTCTCTGTGCGGAAACGGACATATGACTAAAAACAAACAAAAAATTACTAAAAGACATCGTACACAAAAAAATCAATATTTCTATTTGTGCTCTGGCGCACCGACAGGCCAGGTAATTTTGCTGATCATAGGTAGTCAGGTGCTACCGATCGTTGTTGCGTATTAAGACACAACGGCATCAAACTAAATTGCTTCTATTTAAACCATCACTCGGAGAAACTCATGCTCTATACGATTGCTGTTGTCTTAATTATTCTGTGGCTGATTGGGATGGTGAGCGCCTATACCATAGGTGGGTTCATTCACGTACTGTTAGTGATCGCTGTGATTATGATACTGCTGCGACTAATTAGCGGAAGAGGCATTTAAATGCTTTAAATCTATACCTAAATTGGTAGTCGATCGGTTCAGATTGATTTACAGGGTTCAATCAAGTAAATCAGTATACCGATCGAAATAAACGTTACGCTTATGTACAGATTCAATAGTAACAAGCATTTCGCTGTACGCGACGATATTTATGTCACTATGTGTTCGCTAAGTGCGCACTATGTGCTATAGCGCACATACAAAATGTAACAATTAGAACAATCTAATAATAAATACCGCCTGGCGGATCGGTAATTTAGCCGTTATAGACTATCCCCCAATACAGCATGGCGTAGAAGTGCCAGCAATGTTGTTCAGAGTTAGAAATTTTCCCAAAAATTTTATGTGAAAATAGGTATTAATCAATACCTCGTAGCGCGCTGCATTGAACACTTGCCGTAACATCAACATCGCTTTCAGGTAAAGAAACGTTATGAACCCGAGTACAAAACCGCAAGAAAACCATTTGTTAGCTTGCATGCCGGAAGATGTACTGACCAGATTACTTTCAAAACTAGAAGCTTTTGATTTGCCACTTGGCAAAGTTTTGTATGAATCTGGTGGTGTGCAAAACTACGTCTTCTTCCCGACTACGGCCATTGTCTCTTTGCTTTATGTTCTCGAGGATGGTGGATCGGCCGAGATTGCCGTGGTTGGCAATGAAGGCATCGTTGGTGTGTCTTTGTTTATGGGAGGCGAATCAACACCTAGCCGTGCCGTTGTGCAGAGCGCAGGAGCGGGTTTTCGACTACCTGCCTCCGCCATCAAGGAAGAATTCAACAAAGCAGGACCTGTTCTACATCTGTTACTCCGTTACACGCAGGCACTTATTACGCAAATGTCGCAGACTGCCGTATGCAACCGTCACCATACGCTGGATAAGCAGCTATGCCGATGGCTGTTACTCAGTCTGGATCGATTGAACGGCGTAGATTTGATCATGACCCAGGAACTCATCGCTAATATGTTAGGTGTGCGGCGTGAAGGTGTAACCGAAGCAGCACTCAAATTACAAAATGCAGGCTTGATTAGCTATACGCGTGGCCATATTAAAATTCTGGATAGAATTGGTCTGGAAAAACGAACGTGCGAATGCTATATGGTTGTGAAGAAAGAATACAATCGCTTGCTTCCTGAAAGAACGGCGACATAATGTTTTCCCTGCACTGACCAAAAATAAAAGGCTAAGGTATCACTTCATGTCGATCACACAGAACTTTTTCTACAGGTGTAATACAAATAGCAATCGGATCACTGGCCGGGAAAGTTTCCCATAAAGCTTCATCGAGAGCAGCTTCTTCTGCTTTACTTTCTTGTATCAAGAGATCAGAGTCGAGTTGACCTATTTTCTGCTTTACATCGACTTTTGCTGACGCAGGTAAGGGATGTAACTTGTTTTTTTTATGCATGCGATTCTCCTATACGTAGAGTTATCTGGGCAAATCAAAATCAAACATGGGAGTACCAACGTTACCCCCATATTCGAATGATTTAGCGATTGACAATGTGCCCGGCGTCATCCGAAAGAATAATCTCAACGCGACGGTTCATCTGGCGATTTTCTGCCGTACTGTTATCTAATAATGGAAATTGTTCGCCATAGCCGTGCATTGTAATTCGTGCTCTTTGCACGCCCATCAGTTGCAAAGCGCTGCTGACCGCATTGGCTCTACGTTCCGACAACTGCAAATTGTAGGCTGAACCACCGGTACTATCGGTGTGCCCCTCAATTAATAATATTTGTTGTTGATGCACTTGCAAAACAGTGGCTAATTTTTGTAGTTCACGCATCCCGTCAGGATTCAAGCGTGCATCATTGGTGCCAAATAAAAGATCCCCCAAGGTAATTACGATGCCGCGATCGGTATTTTTTGCTTTGAGATCTGCCAGCTCTACTGATAAAGCCGTGACTTTTTGTTGTGCCGTCTGCGTATTAGCCTGCGCTACCTGCGCTGCATAAACTGCCTGATCTGCCCTATTCTTTTCCTGGTTCACTTCCTGCGTTCGTTGATCGAGGCGCATCTCATCGCGTTCTTTTCCTGCATTAGCAATCTTATTTTCTGCATTTTTTTGTTTTGCCGCTTCTTTTGCAATGTCTATTTTTTTACCAGCGAGGTAAGCGAGTTTATCTATTTCTTCGCGACTTTCATTATTGCTTGCAGCATTATTTGCTAATACCATTGCATCATCCGCCTGACGCATTTCTATTGGCGCTAACTGGGCAATGCGTGGATTGTTTTGTGCCATCTGATATTGCTGTCGTGTGTTATCTAATAAACTCGTCGATCTCGGCGCAGTGCTGCAAGCAGTCAACATTGCCACCATCAATAGCGCACCTGGCGTCATCGAAATTTTATTCATGATGTTTCTCCATTTTTGATTATTGGCTTTTTTTGCTGCATTTATTTGTTGTTCACGCGATTTAGCTCTTCGCGTAAAACCCTGATGTCTTCCTGTAAAGCCGTTGCCGCCTGCTGCGCTTTGGTTGAGCTTACTTTGGTTTGAGCAAGTTTGGCATCTGCTTGCGCTTGCGCTGCATAATCAGACGCAGCTTGATAGTCATGTGCGGCCATTGCCGTATTCGCCTGAGCAAGTTTTTCCCGGGCTGAGCGCATTTCTGCCGGTGCATATTCACCACCGCCAACTGCTGCAGCGCCATTCACTGCTGAAGTGGAAACAGCAACATCCGCTGTTGCTGGTGTCTGTAGATTGCTGCAAGCGCTGATTGTAAAAATATATGCAAAAAAGCTGCTGGCAAAAATGAGGCGCAACAAATTTGATGCGTGAGGATGTGCGGTAAGCATTGTTTTCTCCGTAAAAGACAATCAGTAAATCTGAAATGACTTTGTATCCTGGACTGGCATATCGTATCTGTACGATGCCGCACCTAGTGCTATCCATCTGCTTTCGATCTACTTTCGATCTGTTCTTCATTCCGAGCCACTATGTACGTCAGCGTACCTACAAGCTTCGGTCATTGCTCTAAGATCAATAAAATGTGCGGTTTCCCGCGCAATCAATACCGTGATATCGAGATTTAACTCATCGTCAAAAGAAAGTAGCGTGCCATTTGAAAACTATCCAACAATACCTTTCCGATGGTTTTTACAGTTTGCGCACTAACTGGCTCATGAAGCGTCTATGGTTCCGTTCGCATCGACAACAAAACACGACGGAATCACCGTTACGGGCTGAACTGTTTAGCGCGCTACAGATGGAACAACATGGAAGAATTCTCGCGATAGGCCATGTACTGAGTCCCACTTTCCATTCAGATCAGCTTCTATCACGTTTATCAAATAACGAAGAAGTTATCGTCACTACCTGTGGTCTGCTGACCGAAGTAATCAAAGATGGTCACCAAGTCACTCCGGCCGCGGCATGGTTACTGGATAATTTTTATCTCATCGAAGACCAGATCAGAACAGCCAAACATCATCTTCCTAAAAATTACAGTAAAGAGCTGCCCTGCCTGTCGACTGGCAATTGCACCGGGAAACCACGGGTGTATGGAATTGCTTTAGAAACGATATCGCATGGCGATGGGCGCATCGACCCTGAAAATTTGCGCCACTTTATTATGGCTTATCAAGTCATCTCCACCTTAAAGCTAGGCGAGTTGTGGGCGATTCCCATCATGCTAAGACTAGCTTTGATAGAAAACCTCCGCCGCGTGGCCGCGCGCCTGGCGACTACGCAAGAAAATCGCAAACTCGCGATTGTCTGGGCGGATGCCATGATTACCACCGCCGAGAAGGATCCCAGCAATCTGATTCTATTGGTGGCTGACATGTCACGCTCACACCCGCCACTGGATAGTTCATTTGTCGCTGAGCTGGTAAGACGTCTGCAAGGTCAGGCGCCAACATTAATTTTGCCCTTGAATTGGTTGTCACAACGTCTTGCTGAAACAGGGCAAACGATAGAAAAATTAGTTCAGCAGGAATCGCAAAAACAAGCCGCGGATCAAATTTCGATCAGCAATAGCATTGGCAGTTTACGGCTACTTAGTGCGATGGATTGGCGTGAATTTGTTGAAAGTATGAGCGCGGTGGACAAAGTCTTGCAACAGGATCCGGCACAGGTTTATCTACATATGGATTTTGCAACGCGTGACCGTTATCGCCATGTTGTAGAAAGCATCGCAAAGCAAAGTGAATTATCTGAAGTCGATGTCGCAAAAGCCGCACTGGATTTAGCCAATAAAGAATTGATTAAACAGGTTCCACATGATCGTCGCTCGCACATTGGCTTTTTTTTGGTTGATCAGGGTTTGCCAACACTCGAAGATCTGGCACGTGTGAAGCTTAGTGTATGGGAGCAAATTTGCCGTTGGACAAAAAAGCATGCTTTTTTCATCTATACCGGCAGCATTGTATTGCTAAGCCTTTTTGTCACAACATGCCTTCTGTTGCCGGCGATTGATCTGAAAGATAAATCTTATTTGTTGGTCGCATTTTCTATCGTTTGTGTTTTAGTTGCCAGCCAATTTTCTGTCTCCGTTATCAATTGGTTAGCCACTCTGCTGGCCGTACCGCATTCGCTGCCACGGATGGATTTTTCAAAGAGAATCCCACAACAATGTAGTTGTCTGGTAGTAGTGCCTACCATGTTGTTTAACACCGAAAATATAGATGAATTATGTAATGCCATGGAAGTACGCTTTCTGGCAAACCAGGATTTTCATCTACAGTATGGCTTGCTGACGGATTTTTCGGATGCAGATCTGGAAAAACTCGCTTCAGATGATGCTTTACTGGAACGGGCAACCCACCATATCGAGCAATTAAATATAAAGTATCCGCGTGCAGGTGGTTCTTATTTTTTACTCTTTCACCGGCCACGAATCTGGAATCCGCAAGAAAACAAATGGATGTCATTTGAGCGTAAGCGCGGCAAGTTAGCCAGCCTGAATGCATACTTGCGCGATTTGAGCGGCAATGCATTTTCTCTGGTGGTGGGTGACACCAGCGGCTTGGCTAAAATAAAGTACGTGATCACGCTCGACACAGATACCGAATTGCCACGTGACGCCGCCTCCTTATTTGTTGCAACAATGGCGCATATATTAAACAAGCCTAAATACGACGATCATCTTTGTCGGGTGACAGAGGGATATGGAATTTTACAACCCCGTATCACCGTAGGCATCCCCTCCTTGCATGCATCGAGGTATGAATTATTGTATGGCGGGGATGTGGGAATTGATCCCTACACCAGAACGGTGTCAGACGTGTATCAAGATATATTCAATGAAGGATCCTTCATCGGCAAAGGTATCTATGACGTTGATGTTTTTGAGCAGGCACTTGCGAACCGAATGCCAGAAAATCGGATTTTAAGCCATGATCTTTTAGAAGGTTGCTATGCGCGCGCGGGCCTGCTTAGTGATATTCCATTGATCGAAGCCTATCCTGCTAGCTATCTTACTGATATGCGTCGCCGCCACCGTTGGGTGCGTGGTGACTGGCAAATAGCTTCGTGGATGTTGAAAAATGTCCCAGGCTCTTTGACAGAAAATTCCGATGCAAAAAAGACGTGCCAAAATCCACTTTCGTATCTCTCTCGCTGGAAATTATTTGACAATTTACGGCGTAGTGTCACGCCTCTGGCTCAGATCTTGTTTTTGCTCGTTGGATGGCTATTACTCTCATCACAGATCAGCCCCAGATTTTGGTCCTGGGCGCTGGTAATTTTATTGGCGTTTCCATCGATCTCCTCCTTTATATTAAATTTATTCAAGAAACCGACAGATATTTTGCTGTATCAGCATCTCGTCGCCTTAATTAAAAATACGAAGCTACAGCTGACGTATGCGTTTCTACACCTCTGTTTTTTGCCTTATGAGGCATGGGTAAATACCGATGCCATCCTGCGTACACAATGGCGTGTTTTATATTCGCATCAACACTTACTCGAATGGAACCCGTCTCACCTGGATATGCTATCAGGCAAGAATAGCTTTCTTTACGCCTTAAAAAAGATGTGGATTGGTCCGATGTTAGCGGGTGTGCTATTTATCGTCCTGACATCAGACATGAACAGTAGCGTCTCCGCATGCGCCCCCTTTATCCTTTGTTGGCTATTTTCACCTCTCCTTGCTTACTGGATCAGCTTACCCAAAATACGCGAGATTCAACAGCTTACTGCGACACAAAATACGTTTCTGCATCTGCTATCCAGAAAAACCTGGCGCTTCTTCGAGACATATGTGGGTTCGCAAGATCATTGGCTGCCACCAGATAACGTGCAATTGGATCCAGTTGCAGTTGTCGCGCATCGTACATCTCCTACCAATATTGGTTTGTCTTTATTGGCAAATGTCGTTGCTTTCGAATTTTCTTATATCTGTGCAGGACAACTTCTTACACGTACCAATAATACGTTTCAAAGCATGAAAGTATTAGACAGATACAAGGGCCATTTTTATAATTGGTACGACACCCTCACGCTGACTCCTTTACAACCGATGTACGTGTCAACGGTGGATAGCGGAAATTTATCTGGGCATCTGCTTACGTTACGCCCTGCATTGATAGACTTAATTGAGCAACCGATTCTTCATCCTCGCTTATATCAAGGGCTCTACGATACGTTTGAAGCACTGACAGAGGCGTTAAATGGGATTCTATCCCCTGTGATTTCGGTCATAAACGACAAGCTGATGCAACTTTTGCAAACGCGCCCGCTTTGTTTGCATACCACTTACTGTGATCTCAACAATTTAATTTCTCTGATTGAAGAATCCAGAACCAGCTCACTAGGGCAGCCTGTCAATCCTGATGTTTCAATCTGGAGTACTGCCTTACTAAGCCAATGTCAAAGTCAGGTCGGCGAAATACTTTATCTGGCACCATGGATCAGCGATGCACAAATTCCAGTTTGCTTTGAACACTTTCCGCAATTAAAGGGAATACCTAGCTTAAAGCAATTGGCGAATTTAAGTTGCGTCCATCATCAGACAATGGCGGACAGTTTGGCGGTACATCAGTATGATCAGGATGAGGAAAAAAATAGCTCGTGGACTGCATTAATCATTGAAGCGCAACACCGGGCCGAATTGCGTATCGCTGAAATACATCGTTTAGCCGACATGGCGACCACTTTTTCTGAGGTGCAATACGATTTTTTATACGACACGACCACCCATTTACTGTCGATAGGTTACAACATCAATGAACGACGTTGCGATGTCAGTCGTTATGATTTATTGGCTTCGGAAGCGAGGTTGGCGTGTTTTATTGGTATCGCTCAAGGTCAACTTCCACAAGAAAGTTGGTTTGCGTTAGGGCGTCAACTCACGATCGCCGATAGTGAACCTATCTTGCTATCGTGGAGTGGCTCGATGTTTGAATATTTGATGCCGCTGCTGATTATGCCTACGTTTGAGCATACGCTACTGGAACAAACCTACCATGCAGCTGTAAAACGACAAATTGAGTATGGCTTCCAGCGCGGCGTACCGTGGGGGATTTCTGAATCTGGTTACAACGCTTTTGATACTAATCTAAACTACCAATATCGCGCGTTTGGCGTACCTGGCCTCGGGTTTAAACGCGGTCTGGGTGATGACCTGGTCATTGCTCCTTATGCTTCTATGATGGCGTTGATGGTTGAACCTGAAGCTGCATGCGAGAATCTGATGCAAATGGCAGCGGTTGGATTTTGTGGCGCTTTTGGCTTTTTTGAGGCGATAGATTACACGCCATCACGCTTGCCCCGTGGTCAGGATCACACCTTGATCCATTCGTTTATGTCACACCATCAAGGTATGGGCTTATTGTCCTTAGCGTATCTATTATTAGACCAACCTCTGCAAGCACTGTTTGAGTCCGATCCCTTACTCAAAGCAACCATACCTTTACTCTATGAGCGCGTGCCTAAAGTAACCGCGAAGTATGCCAACACCACAGAATTGGCTGATATCCGCAGTAGCACCAACGAAGAGACCACCCCACTACGGGTTATTTCACAAGCGAATTCTAAAACACCAGAAGTACAACTGCTCTCCAATGGACATTATCATGTCATGGTGACCAGCGCCGGAGGCAGTTATAGTCGTTGGAATGATATGGCTGTGACTCGCTGGAAGGAAGATAGCACCTGTGATGACTGGGGCAGCTTTTGTTACGTGCGTGACGTTGAAACAGGACGTTTCTGGTCTACCGCTTTTCAACCTAGCCTGGTCAATTCCCCTCAATATGAAGTTGTATTTTCGGAAGGCCGGGCTGAATTTCGCCGGCGCGATAATAATATTGATTTACATACTGAAATTGTCGTCTCACCAGAAGACGATATTGAATTGCGTCGTACCCGTATCATTAACCGTTCAGGGCGGCGACGGACGATAGAATTCACTAGCTATGCAGAAGTCGTATTGGCCTTGCCTGCTGCCGATAATTCGCATCCGGCTTTTAGTAAATTATTTGTACAAACCGAAATACTGCCTGAACAAGCGGCTATTTTATGCGTACGCCGTCCCCGCTCCAGCACCGAGCAAGTTCCAACGATGTTTCATTTGATGGCGCTGCATGGTGTAAATGCCGATGAAGTTTCTTACGAAACTGACCGGCTGCAATTCATTGGCCGTAACAATACTTGCACCTACCCCAATGCCATGAAACATTCTGGTCCCTTATCGAATAGTGCCGGTTCAGTGCTTGATCCCATTGTCGCCATTCGCTATCAACTTACCTTAAACCCAGAACAAACTGCGACCATCGATATCGTCACTGGTATCGCAGAAACACGCGAGACGTGTCTGGCACTCATAGAAAAATATCAGGACCAACATTTGGCTGAACGCGTGGTCGACTTGTCCTGGACTCACAGTCAGGTTGTACTCCGTCAATTAAATATCAGTGAAAAAGACGCGCAACTCTATGCGCGACTGGCGAATTCTGTGATCTACGTTAATCCTCTGCTGCGTGCCAGCGAAGATATTCTGATGCAGAACCATCGAGGTCAATCCGCGCTCTGGAGCTACGCTATTTCAGGTGACGTGCCGATTGTCTTATTGCAAATTAGCAGTCAGGAGCATATAGAACTGGCGCGCCAACTGATACAAGCCCACGCCTATTGGCAATCAAGAGGTTTAGCGGTCGATCTGGTCATTTGGAACGAAGATCACGCCAATTATAGACAAGTTCTTCAAGATCAGATTCTGGGGCTAATTTCATCGGTGATCGGAACGCACGCCTTAGAGAAACCGGGCGGCATTTTTGTGCGCTCTATCGATCAAATTTCAAATGAAGACAGAATCTTATTTCAATCGGTGGCACGTATCATTTTGAATGATCATCGCGGTTCGCTTTTAGAGCAATTAAATCGCCGTGACCTGGCGGATATCCGTCCTGGAAATCTTATTCCAATCAAAAAGAAGCAAATTTATTTACCATCAATTTCAGAGGTACCCGCAGAAAAGGAGCCGTCACGTCAATTTGAAAATGGTATTGGTGGTTTTTCGGACGATGGCCAAGAATACCTGATCACAAATAGTCATAGCTTGTCTACCCCTGCACCTTGGGTCAATGTATTGGCGAATCCCATGTTCGGGAGCATCATTTCCAACAGTGGTCAGTCATACACCTGGTCAGAAAATGCACATGAATTCCGGCTGACACCGTGGAACAATGATCCGGTGACCGATATGGGTGGGGAAGTATTTTATTTACGCGATGAAGAAACCGGCAAATTCTGGTCGCCGACCGCTCTTCCCCACTGCGGCAATGGCGAATATTACGTACGGCATGGTTTTGGATACAGTGTTTTTACGCATACAGAAGAAGCGATTCATACTGAATTGACCATTTATGTCGCCTTGAACGCACCGATCAAGTATGTGGTGTTCAAAATTATCAACGAATCACAATTGCATAGACAACTTTCCGTCACAGGCTATGTTGAATGGGTATTGGCAGATTTATCAAATAAATCGGCAATGCATATCGTCACAGAAATGAATGCCAGCCACAACGGCATTTGCGCTCGCAATTCTTACAATACAGATTTCCCTGGACGAGTAGCCTTCTTTAGCGTCAACAGCAGCAATTGCTCTGTTACCGGTAATCGCGCTGAATTTATCGGACGTAATGGCAATTTATATGATCCGGCGGCAATGAGTAAGGGCTATCTATCTGGCAAGGTGGGTGCAGCTTACGATCCTTGTGCTGCGATACAGATTGCTTTTGATTTAAATCCCGGTCAACAAAAGGAATTGATTTTCGTTTTAGGGGCAACGGATCAATCATCAAGTTCGCCCGAAACGTTAATGCGGCATTATCTGAACGCCGATGCGGCGGCACGCTCGTTAGCTGAAGTCAGGGAATACTGGAAAAAAACCTTAGGTATTGTCAAAGTGACGACACCAGATGTTGCCCTCAACGTGTTGGCAAATGGCTGGTTACTTTATCAAACGATAGCTTGCCGCTTATGGGCACGAAGTGGCTACTATCAATCTGGCGGCGCATTTGGCTTCAGAGATCAATTGCAGGACACTATGGCGCTGGCGCATACAGCACATCAATTAGCCAGAGAACAGATCTTGTTATGCGCCGCCCATCAGTTCATTGAGGGCGATGTGCAGCACTGGTGGCATCCACCAACACAAAGAGGCGTGCGTACACATTGTTCTGACGATTATTTATGGTTACCTTTAGCAGTTTCCCGCTACGTCAACAACAGTGGCGACACCGGCATTTTAGACGTCAAAATTCCATTTATTGAAGGTCGTGCGCTCAGCTCCGACGAGGATTCTTACTATGATCAGCCGTCCCGTTCACAGCAAACAGCAACCTTATACATGCACTGCGTACAAGCCATAGAGCATGGCTTACGCTTTGGGTCACACGGATTACCTTTAATGGGCTCGTGTGACTGGAACGACGGTATGGATAAAGTTGGTAATGAAGGCAAAGGCGAAAGTGTCTGGCTCGCCTTTTTTCTGCATGAAGTCTTAATGCAATTTTCTACGCTGGCACTACAGAAAGAAGACGACGTCTACGCCAAGCATTGCGAGGATCAGGCGAAACGAATTGCAGGGTTAATTGATAAGGCGGCGTGGGATGGAGCTTGGTATAAGCGCGCTTACTTTGATGATGGAAGTGCTTTAGGTTCAACAAAAAATGCTGAATGCCAGATCGATTCGATCTCTCAGAGTTGGTCCGTTTTGACCTCAACAGGTGATCCGGCGCATAGAAAGCAAGCAATGGAATCTCTGTATCAACGACTCGTCAACAAAGAAAAAGGGATTATTCAACTACTAGATCCACCATTTGATCAGTCCGGACAAAATCCTGGCTATATCCGAGGTTACGTGCCTGGGGTACGTGAAAATGGGGGACAATATACGCATGCCGCAATTTGGGCGGGAATGGCATTTGCCAAACTAGGTGAAGTCGATCACGCTTGGGAGGCGTTTGACATTATCAACCCGATCAACCATGGCAATACACCTACCGCAATCCAAGTCTACAAAGTGGAACCCTATGTGATTGCCGCCGATGTCTATGGCGTTGCACCCCACATAGGACGCGGTGGATGGACCTGGTATACAGGTTCTGCGGGATGGATGTACACGTTTATGATGGAATCATTGCTCGGCATCCATCGCCGCAATACGGAACTACACATTTCTCCGTGCTTACGCCTGAGTTGGAACGGCTATCAACTCGATTATCGCTATTGCGACACTGACTACCACATTGACGTCACAGTTCACGACGATCCAGAGCAAGTCTCCAAATTGTATTTCGATGGGATATTGTCTGAAAAATTACATATTGATTTAGTTGACGATAAGCGATCACATCAACTACGTTTAGAATTTCTTCGGACTCCAGTGGGAGAGAATTAGGTTTCGGCCAACTGCGAA
Organism: Undibacterium sp. Dicai25W; assembly: GCF_049340505.1. NCBI lineage: Bacteria > Pseudomonadati > Pseudomonadota > Betaproteobacteria > Burkholderiales > Oxalobacteraceae > Undibacterium > Undibacterium sp. Dicai25W. The sequence continues at coordinate 241,703 of NZ_JBMPOQ010000005.1, forward strand.
TGCAGTGCCGGTTGCATTCGCCTTACCGTCTAAAAAGCAACACGGTAACGCATTGAGAATATGTTCGATAACGCACCGAAATGAAACAGATAGTCCAATACGCTATGAGTGTGCCAAAACGCTGATCGGCATACAAATTTTCTTACTAACCAAACTGGAGAAATAAAAATGACAACAAATAGCGAAGCAGTAAGCTTACACGAACAAGCAGCTAACGATCATACTGAAGCAGCCTCACATCATCTGGATGCAGCATCACACCTTGCGAAAAACAAAGTGGAAGAGGCAAAAGTATGCGCTGATCACGCAATGAAATCCTGTGACAAAGCCGCAAAAAATACAGCAACAGCCTGTAAATCTACTGCTAAATAAAGAATTCAAGTGTCTTTACTTTGAGGAGTAAAGACACTTCAACCTCTATATATTGGCTACAACAAGGAAAATAACATCATGAACAAACAACTACGTTCTATTTATCAAACCGCCGCCCTTGTGTTCGCCAGCCTGTTTTTCGCCGGTGGGATCAATCAGGCCTACGCTGCAAGCACCGCAGCAGAACTCAATCTTGAGGCAAATGAGTCTTTAAAAGCGCTTTATCACAGCAATCCTACAGCACTTGAATTGTCAAAAAAAGCACGTTCAATTTTGGTATTTCCTAAGATAGTCAAAGCTGGCCTGGTATTTGGCGGAAGTTTTGGCGAAGGCGTTTTGCTCAAAAGCGGCCAAATGAATGAATACTTCAACTCCGTTTCGGCTTCATGGGGCTGGCAAGCTGGTGCTCAATCCTACGGATATGTGATTTTCTTAATGAGCGATCGTGTCGAGCAAAGCATCCGTGAAGCAAAGGGATGGGAGGTAGGCGTTGGACCCACTGTTGTTGTAATGAATGAAGGTGCTGCAAAAAATTTCTCTACTTCGAGTCTCAAAGATGACGCTTACGCCTTTATCTTTGATCAGCAAGGCTTAATGGTCAGCATCAGTGTCGAAGGTACGAAAATTTCCAGAATTAAAAGATAAGGTATTACTTGTTTCAATGAGCAAGATTCACTAGGATTTATGCAAAATTATTCTAATTTGACATTACCACGACGACAATAGAAAAACAAAGTTTTTGATATGCTACTTTTTCAGGTTTTATTGTTATCAGGGATAAATTTGTGTAAGTCCTATTAAACTCGCTGTTTATTTCACGCCTCAGGTGAACTTGAATGAATTAGGGCATACTCCAGTCCGCAGCTGCCTTAAGAATTATCATTCAACACAATCCGCAACGAGACGTACGAGTAATTTTCCTCTGCTTACTTGCTTGCATCCAATTTTGAACGAAAGCAATTCGTTCACAGCATACTCATTTCCAAGGTCTTAATATGAATTCCAATATCGCAAATGGTCTGACCATCAGAGGCAGACTCTGGCTTGGGTTTGGTGTCATTTTGGCCTTACTGTGCGTCGTTACGACGATCGGTGTTGGCGAAGTAAATTCAATTGCCCGAGGGCTGATTACTATTGGTGACTTCAATAGTGTAAAGCAGCGTTATGCCATCAATTTTCGCGGCAGCGTTCATGACCGCGCAATTGCCTTACGCGATGTCGTATTAGTGCCTACTGATACTGAACTACAGGTGGTTACAGAACGGATCACGAGCCTCGCAGCTGATTATAATAAGTCTGCCGGCCCGCTGGATACGCTATTTACAGGTTCAAAAGAAATTAGCGATGATGAAAAGCAAATACTGAGCAGTATAAAAGAAACTGAAGCACGCACCCTACCATTGATCAACCAGGTAATCTCACTGCGTAAGTCGGGTGATTTTGACCAAGCAAAACTAATGCTGCTCAACGAAGCTAAACCTGCATTTGTAGAATGGCTGGCGCGGATAAATAAACTGATCGACTACGAAGAAAATTTAAATCGTGTTGAATCAGCTTCGGCCAGAAAAACTGCGAATGGTTTTCAGACTTTAATGCTAATCATGTGTCTCGGTGCAATCGTCTTTGGTGCTATTGTCGCTACATTTATTGCCAGAACAATTACCAGGGCAATGGGCGGCGAACCTCGTGATGCCAGTTCTATTGCACAAAATATCGCCGCTGGTGATTTGGCGGCAGAAATTCATATCGCCAGCAATGATCATAGCAGTGTACTGGCTGCCATGAGTGAAATGCGTGAGAGTCTGGTCAGGATAGTGAGCGAAGTGCGAAGTACTACGAATGCAATCTATGACGGTTCCTCTGAGATCGCCTCAGGCAATCAGGACTTATCAATCCGTACAGAACAACAAGCCTTAGTTTTAGAAAAAACTGCGACCTCGATGACGGAGCTAACCTCGACTGTCAAACAGAATGCTGAGAACGCTAAACAGGCAAATGTGTTAGCGCTTTCTGCATCGGATGTGGCTGTCAAAGGTGGTGCCGTCGTAGCGCGGGTGGTTCATACGATGGAGTCTATCAACAGCTCAGCTAAAAAAATCGTCGATATTATCGGCGTTATTGATGGCATCGCATTTCAAACAAATATTCTCGCCTTAAATGCCGCTGTGGAAGCAGCACGTGCTGGCGATCAAGGTCGCGGCTTTGCCGTGGTGGCTACCGAGGTACGTAATCTTGCACAAAGAAGCGCGGCGGCTGCCAAAGAAATTAAGATCCTGATTGGTGATTCTGTGGAAAAAGTCGAGATGGGAAGCAAACTGGTTACAGAGGCTGGTAGTACCATGGAAGAGATTGTCGGCAGCGTCAAAAAGGTAACCGATATTATGGGTGCAATAATGTTAGCCAGCGAGGAACAGAGTACCGGTATTGACGAAGTGCACAGAGCAATTAATGAAATGGACGAGGTAACGCAACAGAATGCGGCGATGGTCGAAGAGGCTGCAAGCGCTGCATCGCATTTGCAAACATTGGCGACAGCCCTATCAGCCCACGTCTCCATTTTTCAATTAAGTGAGGCCACACAACAACCTGTACAAAAACTTATACGCAGAATACCGGTAAGCAAGAAAGTTGTGTTGAAACTAAAATAAATATAACGACCTCCTATGAAATAGCTGAAATAGAGCCTGAAATTGCACAGTATTTTGAGCAAAACAATGCATTCATCCCGATATTTTCTGAATGCCGCAAACACGTTTGACGGTGTAGCGGCAGTCAAACTAAATAGCCTTATTTTGTCACTGGAGATCAACCACCGCCCGGGAATTGCTCAGTTCATTTTTTGCGCGTAATACATCTTCTGCGTCGCCGTGAACGATCAATACAAATTTATCCGCTTTGACTGCTGTATCGTATTTGATCAATTCATCCTTAGATGCTCCAATCATTGATAACGCGCCACCAACTGCGGATATGCCGCCAATCACGACTGCCCCCTCCAATGCAGCAACAATGGTGGTAACAATGGGGCCAGCCATCGCTACTACCCCAAGACCTGGCAAAACAAATACTGCCGGTGCTACCAACAAACCCCAGATCCCGCCCCAGAATGCACCAACACCGCCCCAGGCTTTAATTCGGTCGCCGGTACTGTAAAAGCCAATCGGATGTTCCTCACTGTGATACCCCTTACCGATTAAGGACAGTTTCTTGACATCAAATCCTGATTTCCCCAAGGCTCTGATCGCGTCTTCGGCATCACTGTGCGTATTAAATACGTAAATTGCAGAATGTTCGCTTTGCATATAAAACCTTTCAAGTAGATTTGAACGTCACAAATTCGTGTTCTGTCCGGAAAGAACATTTTGCTCAACAGCTATCTTTTCATCTGTGCGACAACCCACGTTAGAAAAAGGATTCAGAGTACAGACATTTTTTAGACATCAAGTTCGGTGGCGTACAGATGACACACACCTATCCAAATAAAGTTAAGTGATTCGGGCTACACCCTTTTGCTTACAGGAGTTCTGATGTCTACCGACCCCACATTCATTTCTAACGCGACTCCGCAGGTAACAGGTTTGAGCAGCAGCAAAAAAAGTGTATTAATGCAACCAGTTGTCAGCAGTAAAGTACAAATTCAATTTATCGTTGCATGGTTGTTTTGTCTGATTTTTTATTTTGCGCAGTACGCGATGCGTTCGGCGCCCGGTGTGATGTTGCCGGAGCTGACGCAAGCATTTTCTTTGACCGCATTAGGCATCAGCACCTTAATCGGGTTGTACTATTACACGTATTCTTTATTCGCTCTGATCGCAGGCGCTTTTCTGGATCGCTTCGGTGCCAGACTTGTGGTACCTGCCGGGATAGCAATGCTGGCAGCTGGTTCAATTTTATTCGGATGGGGTTCTTCATTATCGGCAGAATTTGGCCGACTGCTGCAAGGGGCTGGCGGGGCATTCGCCTTTACTGGTGCAGTGTATCTGGCAACACATGGGTTTCCCGGAAAATATCTGGCAACGGCAATTGGTTTTACTCAATGCGTTGGGATGCTGGGTGGTTCAGCAGGGCAATTCCTGGTCGCGCCTTTGATACACGGCATCATAACGTGGCAACAATTCTGGATCGATGCCGGTATTGCTTGCTTTATCGTCGCTGTCATCATGATGGTACTCACTCCACGTTCTGAGTCTTCACCCGTTTCTGAAAAAACCTCTTTGTGGGCAATGTTTGCGCCCTACAAAATAGTCCTGACGAATCCGCAATCATATTTGTGCGGCTTTAGTGCTGGGCTCTTATTTTTGCCGACAACGATCGGAGACATGATCTGGGGCGTCCCATTCTTACGCGTGGCTTCGCACCTTGAATTTAATGAAGCGGTCAGACAAGTATCCATGGTTCCGTTGGGTTGGGTGATTGGTTGCCCTTTACTCGGCTATCTGACCGATGTGATTGGTCGCAGAAAACCAGTGTTGATCGCTGGCGGCGTATTTATGCTGGCGATCTCTTTGGTGATTCTTTACGCACCACGAGAACTCCTGCCAGCTTATTGGCCAGGGCTGTTACTCGGCTTAGGTTCGGGTGCAGCGATGATACCGTACACCATGATCAAAGAATTAAATCCGGACAAAGTCAAAGGTAGTGCAACTGGCGCGATCAATTTTCTGGTTTTCACGTTAAGTGCTTTGATGGCTCCAGCTTATGGCTGGCTATTAAACCATTTATCTGGCGACACACCGATGACGATGGAAACGTTTCAACAGGCAGGTACCGTCGGCATTGTAGGTATCGTTGCCGCCATCGTCATGGCTTGTTTTATTAAAGAAACCGGTAGTAAGGCACTGCCGGAACGGCAAGCAAGCTGAACAAAATCAGACAAGTACAGTAAAGGCAATTCAATATGCGCTCTTCGATACTACAAGACCTGACCCCGGAAGTAAATTTGGCAAAATCACTTGGCGTTGGTCCTCGCCGGACACAACATCCAATTTATGTCGATTTGCTGCCACCCTGCAATGAAGCTTGCCCCGCTGGTGAAAATATCCAGGCATGGTTGGCACATGCGCAAGCTGGTCACGATCGACTGGCGTGGGAGGCCATTGTCAAAGACAATCCGTTCCCCGCCATACATGGGCGTGCGTGCTACCACCCTTGTGAGAGCAAATGCAATCGCAATGAACTGGATAGCGCCGTCAGTATTCACGCGGTAGAACGCTATCTCGGTGACTTAGCGATAGCGCAAAAATGGCATTTACCATTTGATGCGTCACCTACTGGCAAGCGCATTCTGATCATCGGTGCAGGACCAGCTGGCTTGTCCGCAGCCTATCATTTGCATATGCGTGGGCATGAAGTGGAGATCCATGAATCGAACGGACTGCCAGGTGGTATGTTGCAATATGGGATACCAGCTTATCGCTTGCCACGCGATATTGTTGCAGCCGAAATTAATCGATTACAAGAAATCGGTATTCGCATCATTTTAAACCATGCGGTCAGTGATCTTGTCGAAGAACAAAAGGCAGGCAATTTTGATGCTGTGTTTGTTGCGATAGGCGCCGGAATTTCTAAACACATCGATATTCCAACGCGAGATACCAGAAAGGTGATGGATGCGATCACCCTGCTTCACCACTTTGATGAAGAAGAAATTCCACGGATTGGCCGCAAGATGGTGGTTTTAGGTGGTGGCAACACCGCCATCGATGTGGCGCGCACTTTAAAACGTCTTGGAGCAGATGACACCATCATCGTCTATCGACGTGATGCTGCACACATGAGTGCGTTGCCGTTTGAAGTGAGAGAAGCCGTAAGCGAAGGTATACGCTTCGCCTGGATGCGGGGCGTTGCTGAAGTCTTTGCAGACCACGTAAAGGTCGAAAAAATGCAAACGGATGAACACGGGAATATTATAGGCACCGGCGAATTTGAAGATATTCCGTCAGATGCCTTAGTGCTAGCGATAGGTCAGGATTGTGCGAGTGGCTTTTTAGAAAAAGTACCGCAAATTCAACGCAGTCCTCACGGAAATATTCATATTGATCGTCAATTCATGACGGGAGTGGACGGCATTTTTAGCGGTGGTGATGCCACCGATGGTCAACATAGCGTCACAGCCGCGACTGGCATGGGCAAAAAAGCTGCTGCCTATATGGATGCATGGCTGCGTAAAACCAAATACGAGGCATATAAAAAACACCCTGTTGTGAGTTTTGATATGTTGCGCTTGCCCGTCTACAGTCCGGCAGTTTCGTTAGAAGAGAAAGAGCTTCAAGGTTCAGAGCGGCTAGTGAGCTTTGACGAGGTCATCAGCACACTAACACCGTCCGAGGCACGGCATGAAGCAAAACGTTGTTTATCTTGTGGTAATTGCTTTGAGTGTGACAGTTGTTACGCCGCCTGCCCGGAAACCGCAATCTCAAAACACGCAGAGACCCCAACCTACCAGGTCAATCTGAATCTGTGCACTGGTTGCGCCGTGTGCGTTGATCATTGTCCTAGTCATGCGATGGAAATGATGCAGGATCTTGTTCAGTCTGATTGCTAAAAAAAGCAACAGACTCAGCTCACACAAAATAACGGGACAAAATTCCGGGAAAGAACATCATGAGCAAATATACGACCATGGATGGTAATACTGCAGTGGCACATATCGCATATAGGGTGAATGAAATTTGCGCTATATTTCCAATTACGCCCTCTTCCACCATGGCAGAACTGGCCGATGAATGGTCAGCCAAAGGTATCACCAATATATGGGACAACGTACCGGTAGTACAAGAAATGCAAAGTGAAGGTGGCGCCGCTGGTGCGGTTCACGGTGCATTACAGTCAGGGGCATTAACAACCACGTTTACGTCATCCCAAGGGCTGATGCTGATGCTGCCAAACATGATAAAAATCGCTGGCGAATTGACCTGTGCGGTTTTTCATATTGCTTCGCGTTCATTAGCAACGTCTTCATTGTCGATCTTTGGCGACCATTCGGATGTCATGACCGTCAGAACCACCGGTTTTGCGCTATTGTCTTCGGCTTCAGTACAAGAAGCACATGATCAAGCCTTAATTGCGCAGGCGGTGACCTTAATGTCGCGCGTTCCAGTGCTGCACTTCTTTGATGGTTTTCGCACCTCGCATGAACTCAATACACTCATTTTGTTAAGCAATGAGCAAATACGCGCCATGATCGATGATCGCCTGATTCTGGCACATAGAGCGCGCGCATTAAATCCTGAACATGCATTTATTCGTGGGACAGCACAAAACCCAGATACATTTTTTCAAGCGCGAGAAGCAGTCAATCCCTACTATGCAGATTTGCCAGACATTTGTGAATCAGTCATGGTGCAATTTGCTGCCCTTACCGGTCGCCATTATCACTTATTTGAATACACTGGCGCGGCAGATGCAGAACACGTCATCATTGTGATGGGTTCTGGTGCTGAGACAGTGAAAGCGACCGTTAAGCTGGCGAACCAGAACGGCAGAAAAATTGGCGTCATTCAGGTTCGTTTATTCCGGCCTTTTTCTGCATCGCATTTCCTTGCCTGTCTCCCGGATAGCGTCAAGAGTATCGCTGTCATAGAGCAATGCAAAGAAGTTGGTGCCAGTGGTGAGCCTTTATATCTGGACGTAGTCTCCACCCTTGCCCAAGACTACACGAGCGGCAAACGGGTCATCATGCCAAAAGTCATTGGCGGCAGATATGGTCTGGGTTCAAAAGACTTTTCTCCCGGTATGGTCATGGCGGTTTTTGCTGAGCTACAAAAAGCGGAACCTAAAAACGGTTTTACGATTGGTATTGATGACGATCTCTCACATACTAGCCTTAGCTTTGATGCGCAATTTGCGATTCCTGACAAAAATAGAAGCGCGGTGTTTTATGGCCTGGGAGCAGATGGCACGGTGGGCGCGAATAAAAATACCGTCAAAATACTGGCAGAAAGCGCTGGCTTCTTTGCCCAAGGTTATTTTGTGTACGATTCACACAAATCCGGGGCACAAACTGTTTCTCATTTACGTTACGGACACGAAGCAATCCATGCCCCCTATCTGATTAGCTCTGCAGAATTTGTCGCCTGCCATCACTTTGATTTTTTATTCCGGCAAGACTTATTAGGTCTGGCAGCAATGGGGGCGACATTTTTATTGAATAGCCCTTTCTCTGCAAGCACGGTGTGGGATCAATTCCCGCGGTCTGTGCAACAGAGCATCATCAATAAGCAATTGAAAGTATTTGTCATCGACGCCCAAGCAATTGCAGAAAAAGCGCAGCTAGGTAACCTGACCAATACGATATTACAGACCTGCTTCTTTGCGCTGAGCGAAGTATTACCACTGGCAACGGCGATAGCGCACATAAAAACAGCGATTAGCAATAGCTATAGCGGAAAAAGTGCCGGCACCGTTGAGAAAAACCATGCCGCAGTCGATATGGCAATCGCCAACATGCATGAAGTCAAGATACCACACAAAGTAAGCAACTCGCTGGAATTGATCGCAGCTGTGCCACCTGGTGCACCTATCTTCATTCAAAAAATGACTGCCAAAATGTTACGCCAGGAAGGCAACAGCATCCCCGTCAGTGTGATGCCGGCCGATGGTAGTTTTCCGTCCGGTACAGCCTCTTTTGAAAAACGTAATATCTCAGATTGGGTCGCCGAATGGAATGCAGAGACCTGTATTCAGTGCGGGCAATGCTCTATCGTCTGCCCACATAGCGTCATTCGGGCAAAATTTTATAATCAAGACCAACTCTCTGGTGCGCCAGCCAATTTTAAAACAGCGGCTATCAATGCGCGCGGTTATCCGGAAGAGCGCTTTAGTCTGGATGTTTATCTGGAAGACTGTACTGGTTGCGGACTGTGTGTTGAAGCTTGCCCTGTCGTCACACAATCGGACGCAAAATTAAAGGCCATCAACCTCGTAGCAAAAGCACCAATATTAGAAACCGCTAAAGAACATTTGCGGTTTTTTGAAACGATCCCCATTAACAATCGTTCCCTGGTCGACTTTGATAACGTACGTGGTGTCCAATTTCTGCAACCCTTATTTGAATTTCCGGGTGCATGTGCCGGTTGTGGCGAAACGCCGTATCTTAAATTATTATCGCAGTTATTCGGAGATCGTGCCCAAATTGCGAATGCAACAGGTTGCTCTTCCATTTATGGCGGCAATTTACCTGTTACCCCTTGGTCTTTGAATGCAAAAGGACAAGGTCCAGCATGGTCAAATTCTCTGTTTGAAGACAATGCCGAATTTGGTTTCGGGTTCAGGCTCGCGGCTGACAAACACTTAGCGATGGCAAAAGACCTCCTGAAAATAATGACTCAACAAATCGGCGATCAACTTGTCAGCGACATCCTCGGAGCCCGACAAATCGAAGAATCTGAAATTCAACAGCAGAGACTGCGCATCGCGAGTTTAAAAAAGATTCTTCATCGGCTTAATTCTGATCCAGCACGCAATCTATTGTCACTCGTTGATCATCTGGTCAGGCGCAGTATCTGGTTGGTCGGTGGCGATGGCTGGGCGTATGACATCGACTCTGGCGGACTGGATCACGTTTTAGCCAGTGGCAGAAATGTGAATGTTCTGGTGCTCGATACCGAAGTCTATTCCAATACTGGCGGTCAAGCCTCTAAAGCCACGCCTTTAGGTGCAGTTGCAAAATTTGCCGCAGCGGGTAAGCGAGTCGCCAGAAAAGATCTGGCATTGCAAGCCATCGCTTACGGCAACATCTATGTCGCACAAGTGGCAATGGGAAGTAATCCACAACAATGCATTTTAGCGTTCAGAGAAGCCGAAGCTTATGATGGCCCATCAATTATCCTCGCCTATAGTCATTGCATTGCCCACGGTATCGATATGCGTCATGGCATGCGACAACAACAACTGGCGGTAAAAAGTGGATTCTGGCCCCTACTTCGCTTTAATCCTGCGTTGATCAGTACCGGAGTTAATCCATTTTGTCTTGATTCTTTAGCGCCTGATATTCCGCTGCAAGACTATGCCTATAACGAAATCCGCTTCAGTAGTTTGATTACGGAAAACAAGGCAGAAGCCGCAGCCTTGTTAGAACAAGCGCAGCAAGATGTATTGAAAAAATATCTGGAATATCAAACTTTATCCGAATTAGGTGGGCAACATTTCAGTGGCAAAGCACCTTCACGAACACCATCGTGGTCAGCCACTTAGTGCTTAACATCTACGATCACGTCGCTTTTTACTATTCATTTTTTATCTTTTCCTGGAGTTCATCATGAAATATCTTCCTACCATTTCTACTAGCGTATTATTAACCATCACCATCACCATCACCATCACCATCATGAGTTTGAGCGCTTGCGCAGGGATGACTACACAACAAAAAAATACCAGCATCGGTGCTGGTGCAGGGGCGGTTGCTGGCGCAGTCCTTACCGGCGGTAGCGGCGTTGGTACCGTTGGCGGTGCCGTTGTCGGTGGTGTGATTGGTAATGAAATTAAGAAATAAATTAAGAAGTAAATCACGCTTTCCATTACCGCAATTTCATGTGGTTTTTCTACACCATTGTCTGATAGCGTACCGAACAAAAACTAACAAAAAACTAAGCTTAGTCATACATTTATTTTCATCACTACATATCGACAAATTCTTAGCAATCTGTGCGATGAAGAATGTTGTGATGACATACAGGGGGTGCGTTGCACCACCCTGTGTTCATCACTTATTAAAAGCAGGAACTTACCGCAGAAGCAATTCAGCTGGTCTCTTCCTTTTGTCTTTTTATTTCTTCGAAAGCTATTATGCAATCCCGTAAAAAAATAAATATTGCGCTGACTGCGCTCTTTAGCATTGGTGCCGGGGTTTTAACCTCTGGCGCCGTCGCTGAGGACTATAATCCGTCCTGGTATATTGCGCCTAGCTTACACGCCGCTGATATCGATGATGGCTTTGGGCCGGGCTCAACGTCTTACGGTGCCGGTCTCAGAATAGGTAAACCTGTTTCCGACAATATTGATATACAACTTGGCACCACCTTCACACAAAGCAAAAACAGTTATCAACGCTTTTACCAAAACGCGTATAGCATCGATGGTCTGTATTTATTCTCTCGCGAAGCACTACGACCATTTATCGTCATGGGTATCGGTGCTGAACGAGATCGCATGAATTCTTCCAATGGAATCGCTGACCGCTACTCACCAAATGCCAATCTCGGTGTTGGCGTGCAATATGTATTAAGCGATCAATTCAGCTTGCAAGCTGACTGGCGCAAAGTACATGCTTACTTGCGCGGAGCCGATTTTGGCTTCAAACAAGCAAGTAACAGCTTTTTATCGTTCGCATTAGTCTATGCGTTTGATAAGACGCCAAGCCGTCCAGTGCCGCAGGCACCACCAGCACCGCCACCACCCAACGTCACTGCGACGCCGCCAATAGTCACAATACCTGTCCCACCGCCGCCAGCCCGATTTGAAAAAATCAACCTGTCAGCAACAGAACTATTTGGCTTTGATAGCGCTCGTCTGGCTGATAACCAACCAAAACTAGATGGCATTGCTGATGCACTCAACACCAATACCCAAATTGATAACGTCGTCATTACTGGTTATACCGATCGCATCGGAACCCAAAAATACAACCAGAAGCTGTCTGAACAGCGTGCAAATGCGGTGAAGACATATTTAGAGGGCAAAGGCGTTGCTGGCAATAGAATGAGTGCCATCGGTAAAGGTGAAAGCAATCCTATCGTTCAATGTTCTGAAAAATCAAAAGCAAAATTAATCGAATGTCTGGAGCCTAACCGCCGTGTCGAAGTGGATCAAATTACCATCGAAAAACGGGTGCAATAAGGTCGCCTTCCAAGCTTTAATCATTGAATGAAAAAAGCGGCCATTGTTACGATTGGCCGCTCTTTTTTATTCAACTAATTACCCAACATTTTCTAATCAGACTCTTTAGTCCAGCTCGCATCCGGGTTGTACGTGACGATTTTTGGCATCAACGCCTGTGTTCTCCTACCTAAGTCTTTGCTATAGACCACGCCTTGATGACTGATCATAAAACTTTTGACACCGGTAATTGCATATTTTTCAGGGTACGCAATGAGTGCAAAACCACCTATCATTCTATCTTTTGACAAATAGCTAAAAGCGCCGCCCGGAGCGGAGCTACCTTGCGCAGTGAGGATTTTGAAATAATAGCCGTGATAAGCATGACCACTATCGGCGGGGATTCGTCGCTGCAAACTTTGATGTGCATCGGCAAATGCCTGTCCCATCGGCGATAAACTCTCATTTTCGCCGGAGACCCAATACAGTCCATCATGTTTACCCGGCGTACTCGCAATTTTTTGTGCATATTCAAGTAGCCCATCACTATTTCGGTCCATCAAAACGTATTCGCGTTGAGCATCCGCATAGGCCAATGAAACTTGTATGGCGGCTATTTCATCGCTACCGATACGACGATTTTTCCATTCGCGAGCACCAGCCACATCATCAAAATGCCATTGAGTACCACTTTTTACTAACGGAAACGGCAATGGCCAATCAAGCGCACCAACGATAATGATCGCCCTGTCATTACTCAGCAAATCTAGAGAGTTTTTCTCATCAAAGGCGAGTAAAAATTTCTCATAGGACATTTGATTAAATAACTTGTCGCTGGAGTATTCTTCCGGGATTGCTTTTTCTCCGAGTATCTTTCGCACCCTCACGTGGTCATTCTGCCGTAATGCATCCACTAACTGGGTAACAGCCTGCTCAGGGGTAGCAAAAGTGAGTTGTTTTCTGCTAACTGGAGTGTTATGCACAATGATAGCCTGGTCGCCGATGTTTATTGCCGTAGCTTGCACTGACAAAGGCAAATTGATCAATACGAAGACAGATACGGGGACGATGTTGAGTAGAGTTTTCATGGCTTTTTCTCTTTTTCTGATGGCGTTATTTATTTCTTCTGGCTGGCCCAGCATGCGCTGCGGGTCCCAGGCTTTGTTGACCACGAGCTGAATGTGCCTGGTTTTCTTGTCTGGAACCGGATGGCATCATAGGATGGGAAAGCGCACCTGGGTTACCCATATTAGTGCGCTGTAATTGATGCACAGGTTTTGCCTCAGACAAACGTTGAACCTCGATCGGCGCCGCCGCCTGATTCGTCATGTGATGAAAAGATGCCTGAGGCTGCGCTATTTGAGGCCGCCCCCTTATTGGAGCGGCAGCTGGCCCTGCTACGACAGCAGGTGCAATCCTTCCACGAAAATTTTCCCTCATTACACTACTTGGTGTTGAAGATCTTTGTGGCGCAAACTGCTGCCTCACATCATCGGATCTATACGCAACACCTTGCCTATGTTGTGGTTGGTGCCGCCATGGGCTGCCGCCACCCGCTGCACGCCCGCGCTGGCCTTCAGGATATACCATCATGTGATGGCGATGCCAATCTGGACGTGCATCCAGAAACAGGGAACCAACAATACCTATTCCTATCCCAAACGCCATGCCGTTGATCAATTCATTGTTATAGCCGGGCGAACGATAAACAATGGGCGGTTGCCAGTAAATTGGCGGACTATCCGGCCACCACCAGTTGCCATACACGACGTCGGGATTGTAATAAGGAACATATATTTGATCCGACGTGCCTGGTTCTATGCTGATATAGCCGTTGTCAGCAATAACCTGCTCTTGCTGATCACTGCGCAGATGCCCTGCCTGACTGGCTTTGCTACGTAGTTCCTGGACTGTGTCCATCACCGCTTGCTGTTGCCCTAAAAAAGCATCACCAAGTTGCTGCGTCCACGGCAAATTTTGCTCCATCATTAGCAATACAGAAGGAAACGGCAGCAGGGATCTGATACTCACATCCCACTGCGTTGTACCTGAGGCTTGCGCCAGCTGATCGCCATGCAATTGCGGATTTTTTTGCACAAATGCGGCTGCCTGAGTCACTTCCAGCGGATAAGTTGCGGCCATTAATACCTGACTCAGCAAGGCATCTGGATACAATGCGATCGGTGCCAGTAACTGATCTAATTTTTGCTGCGTCAATATATTTTGCGCAAAGACTGGCACGGAACACATTGCTACAAGAACCACGAAGACAGAAAGAAATCTGCCTCCCACTTGGCATAATTTCGTTTTCATAATGCTCTCCGGTTAAGCGAGGTAATCTGGGCTGAAATAAAGGTAAGAAAATTTTGAAATGAGAGTAACGAAACCAAAAATATGATTCAGTACTTGTTTTCGACTTTTATCTTCTTCGTTCCAGTCGCGAACAAATGATCCCAAAAAGAACTGCTGACGCCATAAAAGCAATCAGGATTCACGCAATGATGCAAGGCATGCCATCGCTTCCTGTTTACCAGCCATCCATTGCGTCCCTTCCAGTGATGAGTAGCATGATGTGTGACGATGTAAGCCCCATAGCCGACAACCACACCCAGTGTGATAGCGATCGCGTAAAAGGAAGTTGTAAAAAGCCACATTGGCAAAAAAATCAAAACCAGGATGAGCGCTGCACTCACAATTGTCGGCGTGCCGATACTCGATTTAGGTTGTTGATGGTGGCGATGATGCCAGACGCTGAACGGCTTCAAACCATGCAAAATGAAGCGATGAGATAAATACTCTACCGCACTCGAAATGACGACACCTAACGCAACCAAAAAAAGGCTCATTAGCCATTTATTTGAAGGACATATTGCACAAAGCAGCAATGTCAAAAATAGCGTATTAAATCCATAAAATAGAAAATCTATAGCAATATCACGCCGACTTTGTTCTAGCGATAAAAAAGACATATCGACCTTTAAATGAAATAATTTCTTCAATTCCAGTCCGTATTTTGGACTGAGACTAAAGAAATTTCCGTTCGTCAACGCACATTAATGTTTGGACGTTCAGCACTAAGTTGTTAAGTGCTGAAGAGCGACAGACGATGATCGTTCGCCAACGTACAGACCTGATAAGCGAGATGACCTAATTTGAATGCAACATCCAACCAGATGCAAATACGGAGAAGCTAAGTGAATAAGATCGGAGAAAATATCAGGGTGGAAAGGTTTACTTTCCTGTCTCAATCAAGGGCTGTCAATACGAAAACGAATCCGTTTGAGAAGCAACAAAAGGAAGTGCAATACCAATGCAAAAAACTAGAGGGAAGCATTACCGACGCGATAGGCGCTATGAAAGAGTTGATCAATCATTCTCGACATCAATAAGCCGGAATTGTGGCACTTTTTGCGCATTTTTTATACAAGCCGTAAATAAATCATCGATTTCTGCAATCACGCTTTCGGTGAATGGAAGCCAGCTATGGAACGTAACGACAATCCACAATTAATACGCTCATTAAAACGCAAGGTTTCGTTAGACACGATGCCAGACTATGCCGGCAATTCGCCTTTACTTTTAATGGAAGGATGCATGTATGGGATCTGCTCTGGCAGCCTGATAGGGGCAATCTCGTTCTGGCTCTGTCACGCAGTATTGGGAAACCCAGTATCCGCACCTATATTATCTTCAAGCATATTGGCATTGTGTTTCGGCGCATTCTCAGGCGCATTTATTGGAACCCTCTTTGGTACCTCCCTCGCCTATTTCGTCAACAGTAAAAAAGTCCGAAATTTTGAGGAATCTCTACAAATACCATTTGATCATGGCCTTTATCCAGACGAAATACAAGATAACTTTGATTACATTCAACAATGGAAATACCAGCGTGGAGAATATTCAAAAATTTGAATTTACTCTTCTGACCACATCCCTGCTTCGAAGCAATTCTTCACCTATAAAAATGGAAATCATCATGGATCAACGCGAAACAACCATTAGTAAAATTCATTCCCAACTAGATGAACTCAATCGTACTCTCGATGATTTGGAAAAAACCATCAAAGATAAATCAGCACAGGCGAGTTCAGCTTACGATAAAGAAATGATTAATCTTCATGAAAAATTAAATGAGATGCGCGCTAAATTAGAGGGAATGAAAACCGCGAGCACCGATCGTTGGGACAATATGATGGAACACATCGAAGTATTGCAACATGCATTTATTGCTTCCTACAACTTTTTTAAAGAAGAACTCAAAAAAAAATGACTTACCAAATGGCAAATCAATATGAGCCTCATCATTCTGGTACTTTTAATTCTTTTCCTGATCGGATCTGTTCCAGCCTGGCCGCATAGCAGGAGTTGGGGATATGGGCCTAGTGGTGTCAGTGGCTTGATCATCGTCATTCTACTTCTTCTGCTCTTTACCGGCCGTCTATAAACTATTTTATTGGAGCTAATATGATTTCGTCCTTCACACTAAATACCAAAAACAAGATTTTCATCAATACCTTATTGTTTACGATGCTCAGTACACTCATGTGTTCCAGTTTCGCCCAACAACGACGTGACAACGACATAGAGCAGCGCGGTGACCCGCAGCGCTGGTACCAGGAAAAGAATACACCCGAAGCGTATTTCGCGACATTGAAAAAAGAAGCCTATGCTGTGTATCAAGAGTCCATCAAAGATTGCAAAAGTGTTGCAACGATGGATAAAAAGCAGTGTACAAAAGACGCCAAATCCCAGTTACAACAAGATTTGGCTGATGCTAAAACTACGTCGGATCACCCGCACTGAATCATATCTGGATTTTTTTTAAGATTGAGAAGTCATCCCGCCTCGACTGCAGGATGACTTCTCAATTTTATACGTCAGGAAAGCAGATCACGCATATCGTCAGCGTGTTCTTCTTCTGTGGTCATGATGCCTATCAACATATTTTTGGTTGTCGGATCGGTGTCTTCCAAATTCTCTATCATCTGACGATAGGTCTCGATGGCGATACGTTCTGCCACCAAATTGGATTTAATCATTTCATGAATATTCGCCGACTCATTATATTCGGCATGACTACGCAGTAATAAAGTCTCAGGATTAAAATCAGGTTTGCCGTTCAATTGAACGATGCGCTCTGCCAACTCGTGTGCGTGGTCTTGTTCATCTAAGGCATGTTGTAAGAACTCGGCTTTTACCGGACGGTTATGTAAGCCTGACGCTGTGTAATAGTGACGTAAATAACGCAGCATACATACCAGCTCAGTTGCCAATGCATCGTTGAGCATCTTTATAACGTCTTCACGGTCGGCTTTATAACCAGCCGTTACCGCACCATCGTTGATATTCGATGCAGCGAGACGAATCGATTGTTTATTCATTTCAGATTTTTTAGCGATGTGCATGATGTACTTTCAGAGCGAATTAGCTGTTAAAAATTTCTGGATTTCTACTACGGAGAGAAAAAAAGATTTAGGCCAGTATTTCAAAATACGAATGTGAACCACAATAAGCCAAGGTTAATGCGACAACATCGAACAATAAGTCTGTGACTGTAAGATTTCGCGCGTCATCCCACCAGCGACCCATTCACGAATACGGCTATGTCCATAAGCACCAGCCACGAGTAAGTCAACATTCATTTCTGTCGCGACTTCTCTCAACTTTTCTGCCTCTTCATCCGCTGCGACAATGGTCAGAGAGCTTGCTTTAATTTGATGACGAGCTAGCCACTCAATAACAACAGCGTGTTGCAACTTGATATTGTCTTGTTCGTCGAGTGCGGCAATTTCCATTAATATGACTTTTGTCGCTTTTTTTAGCATAGGTAGAGCATCGTAGATTGCCCGCCTGGATTCCATTGTGTCTTTCCAGGCAATCATCATGGTCTGTAAATGCAGCTCGCGGCAACTGGCAGGAACCAGCATCATCGGTCGCCCTAGTTGCATCAGTACATCACCATTATTCATGTGCCGGGTAGATTCTGACTCCACATGATCGGCGGCTTTCGCAATCAAGAGATCTGCAATACATGCTTCTCCAACCACGTAGTCAGCGATGGACGGACATATTGCCGAAGAACGCCAGCTAAGAGAGCCGGCGATCGATTGTAAAGATGTGCGAAATTCGGTTTCAAGTACAAGCATTTCCGCTTGCGCTCTATCGAGCTCATCTTTCATCAGATCGCCATTGATATACCCATCACCGTAAGGCATCTGCATTGGACTGCAACCGACGATGCCTATCACGTTCGCATTAAACCGCTCAGCTAACTGCCCTGCAACATGGATTAAATTGTGGTTATCCGCACCAAGCTCGAGATTTACCATCAGGTTTGCATAAGTCATACGATCTTTCATCAACATGGCGCTTTGGTGCCATGATTAGTGGCTGTGAATTAGTGGCTATGAATTAGTGCAATTTATCGATCTATGTTGGCCAGTGTTAACTTCAGGTGCGAAATATCGACGTTTAGGTCATTTTCGAATTCCTGCCATCTTGTGGCACCAGCACGTTTCATTTCACCCATTTTTTTCTCTACAACTTGAATTTCCACTTGCAACAAGGCGTATTTTTGGTCCATTTTTGTTTTAGCTTCACCACTCAGAAGCGCTGATTTTTTTTGCAATTCATTGGCTTTTTCTCTGGCAATAGCCAAATCACTTTCAGCACTCTTTACAAATGCATCTCTTTTTGCGGTATCGCTCGCGTAATCAAATTGCGGTAAATTTCTGATAGATTCTTTGGTTGCACCCGGGATGACTATCTTGCCACTTTGCTCAACGATCTGAGAGATCGGAATCGCAATGTTATGCCCACCGATACCAATAAACCCGCCAACATTGACGATGAAATAGGTCACGTTTTTTTCAGGAGAAATGATGACGTCTTCGATTTTGCCTACGCTAACGCCGGCATCGTTATAGACTTCGCGGCCAAAAATACTCTTTTTCACACTCCATCCCAGTGCCAATTGGCGTGCCTCAATTACAGTCACGCCAAGAAAGGTGGTCGAACCAGCCACCTGCGCAAAGCCAGGTGTACTGAGTAGTAAATTACCCATAAGGAGCAATCCCAGGGTAGAAGCTATTTTGGTCATTTTCAGCCATCCTTTTTTATATATTGAAATCAACACGCCGTTGTAGCAACGACCTCAGATTACATATAAAAGAACATGAAATTGCGTTCTGTGCGGCGTCTAACATAATTAGAAATATTCAACAAAGCGTGACAGCGTACATACAGCAGCGCTAACAAATTTCAGAATAAAACTTCAATCAATTCAGGAGAAATAAAGTGAAAACATCCACGGAGTTAAAACGGGACGTTATTGCAGAACTCAATTGGGACCCCTCTCTTCCCGCCAATAACATAGGCGTAGAAGTCAAAGACGGGGTTGTTACCTTGTCCGGTCACGTTGGAAGCTTTGTCGAGAAATGGAATGCTGAGCGCGCTGTTCAGCGCGTCGTTGGTGTCGGCGCATTGGCAGTAGAAATCGAAGTTAATTTACCAGGTTCAAGCAAGCGCGATGACGCAGATATTGCCCGCACGGCATCCAATGTACTTGCATGGGCATCATACGTCCCCCAAGACAGTATTAAAGTCATGGTCGAAGGCGGATGGATTACTTTAACAGGCAATGTTGAGTGGGAATATCAGCGCAATTCAGCTGCAGATGCCGTGCGCAGGCTAATGGGTGTAACCGGTGTGAGTAATGACATTAATCTCGAGCCATCAATTGCAGCTCAAGTTGTACAGAGTGATATAGAAGCTGCGTTAAAACGTTTGGCAAAATCAGAAAGTGCCAATATCACAGTGCATGTTGATGGCAGCACAGTCACTCTTGCGGGGACAACGCACAGCTGGGTCGAGCGCGACCTCGCCAGTCAGGCGGCCTGGAATGCCCCAGGGGTTAAGCATGTAAAAGACAAGATCAGAATATCCATGTAACTCTCAATGAGTAATCTCCAACGATGCATTTGCAGGTCACAGCCTTAACACCCCGACTTACTTTTTTTTAAATATTGAGAATATTATGATCATATCGAATACAAACAAAGCCACAGATATCAGCAAGTCTATTCCACGCTTATTGAAACGCTCAGATAAAATCTATTCGTCGGACGAAGATGTTGAATCTCTGAAACGTGAAATCCTGATGACCTCAAAAAAGAAAGACGAAAAGAAAACACAGCCTTCTCAGCAGCCAGCAGGGGTCAAAGCATTGCAAGAAAAAAACGAACGAGAAGAGGTCGCTGGCAGACATAAAAATGATGGGCAAAAGCACTTTAAAGGTGCACGTTGATAGTTGAGTGAGTTATATCTGATGACTTGATTCGACTTCACCGATCACATTTTCAGCTTGACCGGTGAAGTATTTTTATATCCTTCTGTCCAGCGCAGCGGAATTCCAGAGGGTAATGGCAGTCATTTCCGGATCGTTATGTTCATAACTTAGTATCCCAAACGAGGCAGTATCGAGTAAAAAGTGCTGGGCGTCGGACACCGGGAAGTGTATCCACCTCGCTGCCAACACGCGACAAAAATGGGCGTGTGAAAATACTGCGACATTCCCTTGCAGGCGCGCAAAATCAGCCAGGCAACGATCAGCACGATGCTCAATCTGCTCCAAAGACTCACCACCATCAGGACCATCTCTGAAAAAGCGCCAACCTGGCCTGGCAAATTGAATCTGTGCTGGTGTCAATCCTTCATCGCATCCATTGTTCCACTCGGTCAAATCTTCCCTGACGATGGCGTGCGTGGCTAAGCCAGCTAACGTACAGGTTTGTCTGGCACGTCGCAGAGGGCTACAAAAGGTCGATGTGAAGGTATATTTGCGGAGCGATTGTCGCAGATACTGCGCTTCTAATTTTCCTTTGGGTGATAGCAGAATATCCGTTGTTCCCGTATATTGCCCCGAGACAGTCCAGGCAGTTTGCCCATGCCTGATCACAAAAATTCTTAATGGTAATGCCGCCGTCATTGCTTCTGTACCCCAGTGATAGCGCGATCAATCGAAGGTTCCAGAAGTTGCTGGTAGACACCGCGACGAGCACGTTGATTGTCACAAACCCGCCGATAAATAGCATCTTGAACGGCTTTTTTATGTTCATGAACACCGCCCCACAATTGCAATGCGGGGAACTGTATTGCACGTGAAAAAGAAAATGCCAATTGCCAGGGCAAAGTCTGTTTCAGATTCTTCAAATCATCAGACGTACTCGCTATACGGCTATCTCTGAGATTCATCGCATTGAGTCTGGCCGATGCCAGATCACCAGACTGACCGCCAGATAAAAAAGCGATTACAGGAACGGCAGCAGGAACTGTCTCAAGCATACAGGTGATGGTCGTATTCGTAATGGTATCGATATCTTCCTGCATTGGGCAATCGGCACCTGGTAAGATCATATTTGGCTTTAAGATCATGGCTTCCAATACGACCTCTTGCTGATTAAGATGTCTGAATACAGCCCGCAAAAATTGTGTCGTCACCTCCCGACAACGATCCAAATTATGTGTCCCCGTCATCATCACTTCAGGCTCTACGATGGGAACCAAACCTGCTTCTTGAGATAGTGCAGCAAACCTTGCCAAGGCATCCGCATTGGCTTCTATACACGCTAGCGTAGGCAGTGATGCTGTGATCGAGACGGCAGCACGCCATTTTGTAAAGACCGCACCAAGCCCTGCGTAGGTATTCAATCGCGCTCTTAATCCATCCAAGCCACTCGTCATTTGTTCGAGAGGATGCAGTGCCAATGATTGCATCCCTTTATCGACTTTAATCCCAAAGAGAATATTATTTTCACGCAATAACTGCAAGAATGACGCGCCATGATGCTGTTGTTGGTAGACTGTTTCGTCAAAGAGGATGACCCCGCCTATCGCGTGATGCAAATCGGGAGTGGTTAATATTAGCTCTCGCCACGCACGGCGATTTTCTTCAGTTACAGGGATACCAAGCTCAATAAACCGTTGATTGCAAGTGGGATTACTTTCATCCATGGCGAGTATGCCTCGCTCCTCCGCAAACAGTGTTTTAATCGTATTCGTCATTTTTTTTATCAGCATATCCATACTTAACCTTTTATTTATTATTCTCAGGTGCTTGTGATGACTGCGATAGTTGTTTCAGTGCAAGCGCCATTTCTTTCAAAACCACCTGATCAACGGCTGCAATATTGACTTCAGGAATATCCCAACTAAAGATGGCACGATATTTTTCCAGCACCGCCGTCATATCGAGGGCAATCTCTTTTTTTCGTGCAAGTAGCTCTCTATCTTCCATTTGGCTCATTGTTTACTCCGTTGCAGAATGTCGTGGTGTTGGGTTCCAATGCCAATTGCTAATCTCAGGCATATCCTCACCATATAGCCGGATATATTTTCCATGTTTGATCAACTTTTCTTCTACTAGCTGTTTAAGCTGCCGGGTTTTGTCATTTGCCTGTGGAAGATGGTCGATGACATCCATGACCAGGTGAAAGCGATCAAGCTCGTTTAACACGGTCATGTCAAACTGCGTAGTGATCGTGCCTTCCTCCTGATAGCCATGGACATGGATATTTCTTTGGTTAATACGGTCGTAGGTGAGCCTATGAATCAACCATGGATAAGAATGAAAAGCAAAAACAACTGGTTGATGCGTCGTAAATAGATCGTCGAAA
Source organism: Undibacterium sp. Dicai25W (assembly GCF_049340505.1). Classification (NCBI taxonomy): domain Bacteria; kingdom Pseudomonadati; phylum Pseudomonadota; class Betaproteobacteria; order Burkholderiales; family Oxalobacteraceae; genus Undibacterium; species Undibacterium sp. Dicai25W. Next base: position 264,562 of record NZ_JBMPOQ010000005.1, read on the forward strand.
TCCGTATCCGACAATCCATGAGGATGTTCTGTTGCAGGCTGCAATCGCGCCAAATCAACAATATTGATACATCGTATTTTTAAATCAGGCAAATGTTCACGTAAAATTGAAATCGCTGCCAAGGTTTCCAACGTTGGTACATCGCCACAACAAGCCATCACCACATCTGGCATCTCGCCTCGATCGTTGCTCGCCCAATCCCAGATGCCGATGCCTTGCGCGCAATGGGTGACCGCCGCTTCCATACTTAGCCATTGCGGTGCCGGATGCTTTCCCGCAATCACGACGTTGACATAGTGGCGACTGCGAAGGCAATGATCCATCACCGACAGCAGACAATTCGCGTCTGGCGGTAAATACACACGGATAATTGAGGCTTTTTTATTCAACACATAATCGATAAAGCCCGGATCCTGATGAGTAAATCCATTGTGATCCTGGCGCCAGACATGTGAAGTTAAAACGATGTTAAGGGAAGCGATTTTGGCACGCCACGGTAATTGCGCGGCAACTTTGAGCCACTTCGCATGTTGATTAAACATGCTGTCGATGATGTGTATAAACGCTTCGTAGCAAGTAAAGACACCGTGGCGGCCAGTCAGTAAATAGCCCTCCAACCAGCCTTCACATTGATGCTCACTGAGCATACTGTCCAACACCATACCATCTTGCGCAAGAAATTCGTCATTCACTGCTATCTTTGCATTCCATTGTCTCGAAGTGACTTCAAACACTGACTTTAGACCATTTGAGAGGGTTTCATCCGGACCAAATATTCTGAAATTGCGTCGTGCCTTGTTTGCAACAACGATATCACGTAAAAACCTGCCCAGAACATGCATGTCCCCGATTCCAAGCATTCCGCGCTGCTGTAAAGTTTCAGCATAAGCACGAAAATCAGGCAGCAGCAAATCGCGCAACAAAACGCCTCCATTTGCATGAGGGTTAGCCCCCATACGACGCTGCCCTTCAGGTGCTAAGGCCGCCAAAGCAGGAAATAGTTTTCCAGTTGCATCAAATAGTTCATCCGGCCGGTAACTTAACATCCAGCTTTCCAGCATCGCCAGATGAGTAGCAGGTGTGCTCTCAGAGACAATCAAGGGCACCTGATGGGCACGAAACGTACCTTCAATTTGTAGATCATCAACGACTTGAGGACCGGTCCAACCCTTTGGCGAGCATAATACGATCATAGGCCAACTTGGTCGATGCAACTCCCCCATGGTGCGTGCCTCGTACTGTATTGCCTGAATCTTCTCGATCACGCTATCGAGCGCAGTAGCCATAGTTTCATGCATGAAAGCTGGATCATCCCCTTCAACAAAATACGGCGTCCAGCCATAACCTTGCAAAAGTTGCTCCAGCTCTGCACGAGGTATCCTCGCTAATATGCTTGGATTGGAAATTTTATAGCCATTCAAGTGCAATATCGGTAGCACGACCCCATCGTGTACCAGATTTAAAAATTTATTTGAATGCCAGGCCGTTGCCAAAGGTCCGGTCTCTGCTTCTCCATCACCAACGACACAAGCAACAATCAATTCTGGATGATCAAACACAGCGCCAAACGCATGACTTAGTGAATAACCCAATTCCCCGCCCTCATGTATTGAACCCGGGCATTCAGGGGATGCATGACTGGGAATGCCGCCAGGAAAAGAGAACTGTAAAAATAGTTTTTGTAATCCAGCTTCATCCTGGCTGATCTCTGGATAGATCTCGCTATAGGTACCTTCCAGATAGGTATTGGCAACGACTGCCGGCCCACCATGACCGGGTCCGGCAATATAAATCATATCCAAATCGTATTTTTTGATGATGCGATTTAAATGTACGTAGATAAAATTCTGTCCTGGGGTTGTTCCCCAATGCCCGAGCAGCATACGTTTGATATCTGCCAATGCTAAAGGCCGTCTGAGTAAAGGATTGGCGTACAGATAAAGCTGCCCGACTGATAAGTAGTTTGCCGCACGCCAATAAGCATCAATGTTGTACAACATTTCCGGGGACAGGCTGACTCTACTCATGGCATATTCCCTTTAGTTTGCGGGTTTCAGTGCCTTCAGGTATACCTGCTTGCCGTACCTTATTCTGTGCGCTAGCGTTCTTAGTGAGTTTGAAAAATATTAAAAAAGCAAGGGAGGCACAGATTCTATGAAATCAAGTGAATGACCAATGACTGCACTTCTTTCAACAAACTTTCCAGATGTGGCTTACCTAAGAAACTTTCAGCGTAAATTTTGTACAAGTCTTCTGTTCCTGATGGGCGAATTACAAACCAGGCGTTTTCCGTGACGACTTTGAGACCATTGATGGCCTGATGATTGCCTTGCGCTTCAGTCGTCGAACGCAGCACTTGTTCACCACCAAATTCGCTTTTTTTCAACTGACTAAAGTGCAAAGTCGACAGTATTGCTCTTTGCTGCGCATTGGCATTACCTTCGACTCTGCCTGCATCAGGATGTCCAAAACTGTCGCTTAATACTTGATAATGCGTCCCCGGACTTATTCCGGTGGCGGCTAAAATTTCTGCTGCAAGCAGGCCCATGACGATGCCATCTTTATCGGTGGTCCACACGCTGCCATCGCGCCGAAGCAAAGTTGCACCAGCACTCTCTTCCCCAGCAAAGCCAAGAGCACCCTGATAGAGCACGCCACCAAACCATTTAAACCCTACGGGAGTTTCATAGACATCTCTGTTCAAAGATGTTGAAACGCGATCGATAAGCTGGGTACAAACAACATTTTTTCCAACTCCCGCGTGCTTGTTCCATGCAGGGCGATGTTGAAACAGATAGTCAATCGCAACCACCAGAAAATGATTCGGTGGCATCAAGCCACACTCTGGCGTGACGATGCCGTGACGGTCATGGTCAGTATCGCAGCCAAATGCAACGTCAAAATCAGCTTTACGTTGTATCAATCGCTGCATTGCATAACCCGAAGCAGGATCAAGCCTGATTTTGCCATCCCAATCCAAAGTCATAAATGCAAATCGCTCGTCGACCTGTTTATCGATGATGTCCAGATCAAGCGCATATTGCTCAGCGATTCGCTCCCAGTAATGGACCCCCGCACCACCCATAGGATCAACGCCGATATGTAACGCAGCATGCCGCAACATATTAATGTCTAACACCTCGCACAAGGAATCTACGTAATGCCCAAGAAAATCATAATAGTGAATAAAATTAGTTTGTCGGGTTTGCGCGATTGAGACTCTTTTAATGCCGTGCAGATCCAGGCGTAAAAATTCATTTGCCTTATTCTCTATCCAATTTGTTGCTCGTATATCAGCGCCATCTCCCTGGCAAGTGTTATATTTTAAGCCGCCGAATTCTGGAGGATTATGTGAGGGGCTAATAACAATGCCATCGGCAAAGCCAGACTGACGACCATGATTGAACGCCAATATCGCTAAGGAAATGGCTGGTGTCGGAGTGTATTCCTGATCAGGAGCAATGAGTACGGTGACGCCGTTGGCGACCAAGACCTGCAAGACGCTGTCTTGTGCCGGAATAGATAAAGCGTGGGTGTCTATCCCTAAATATAAAGGGCCATGAATCCCATGTTCAGCGCGGTAATCACAAATGGCCTGAGCAATCGCCAGCAGATGCCATTCATTAAAGCTCGAAGTCAAAGAACTACCTCGATGTCCTGAAGTGCCAAAAATAACAGCTTGTGCGGCAACCGAAACATCCGGCCGCTCAGTATAGTAAGCTGCCACCAAACGCGGTATGTTAACGAGCATGCTGGTTGGAACTGGTTTTCCGGCTAAGGGGTGGATCCACATTTCAGCTATCCCGGTGAGCACAGTAATATTGCATCAGCTTAAGGGTTGAGCCGTCATGGAATGACTCAGGAATTGCGTGATGCAGACTTTCTTGAAACTCTTGCGTCATTTCTTTTGCCATTTGCTTTCCTAACTCGACACCCCACTGATCAAACGAGTTGATATTCCATATGGCGCCCTGTGTGAAAACACTGTGCTCGTATAAAGCAATTAATTGCCCAAGACTTCCTGGTGTTAATGTCTTTGCTAAGATCGTGTTACTAGGGCGGTTACCACTACACACCTGATGTAAAACAAGGTCAGCAGGAACCTGCGCATGCCGTAATTGCTCTGCACTTTGGCCATAGGCAAGTGCTTCAGCCTGGGCAAAACAATTCGCCATCAAGATGTTGTGTTGTGTAATTTGTTCATGTAAGGGTTTGCAAAAACCAATAAAATCACTAGCTACCAGCGCCGTTCCCTGATGCAGGAATTGATAAAACGAATGTTGTCCATTCGTTCCCGGTTCACCCCAATATACCGGGCAGGTGTTAAAGGTCAGCGCTTTACCATTGACGTCGACGTGTTTACCATTACTCTCCATCGTCAGCTGTTGCAAATAAGCCGGAAACCGTCGCAAATAATGGGAGTAAGGTATTACCGCAACACTATTGATCATTAAAAAATTATTATTCCAGATCGCAATCAGTCCCAATAACACCGGCATATTTTGCTTCAATGCTACGTGCAAAAAATGATCATCCATCTCATGCATCCCGTATAGCAATTCGTAAAAGCGTTCTGCACCTATTGCAATCATGGTCGACAAGCCCACCGCTGAATCAATGGAATAACGACCTCCCACCCAATCCCAGACAATAAACATCTTTGAAATGTCAATTCCAAATTCAGCGACGCCATGTTCATTGCCAGAGACCGCGATAAAATGCTGCTCTACCGCTTCCGGATGGGTTAACTTTTCCAGTAACCAGCTCTTCGCCAGAAGTGCATTACTCAAGGTCTCCGTCGTTGTAAAACTCTTAGAACAGACGATAAATAAACTTTCCTCTGGATTCAGATCACGCGTCGCCTCTATAAAATCGCTGCTATCGACATTTGAAATAAAACGAAAGCACAAAGCCCTGTCGCTATAAAAGCGTAATGCTTCAAAAGCCATTACTGGCCCCAGATCCGAGCCACCAATGCCGATATTGATGATATTTTTAATCTTTCGCCCGGTATAACCAGCCATGCGCCCTCCCCTGATCTGATCGGACAATAAGCGCATTTGCATTAAACCTTGCTGGATTTCCGGCATCAGATTTTTTTGATCAAGGTACACGCTTTCACCAATTGGCAAACGTAATGCAGTATGCAAAGCAGCACGATGTTCGCTATGATTAATTTTCTTGCCTTCAAACATCGCGCGTATTTTTTCCGGCAGACCGCATTCTTTTGCCAGCTCCACTAACAAATCGATGGTCTCCATCGTGAGTCTATTTTTGGAATAGTCGAGGTAAAGATCACCCTGCGTCAGCGACATATGTTCTGCGCGTTGTGGATCATCAGAAAATAATTGCGATATAGTAGATCGCTCTATTTGCCAATAATGGGTTCTGAGTGCGCGCCACGCGCTACGTCGGCTTAAGGGGCGTTGGTTTAACATGGCAACATTCGGACAGCTATTACTCTGCAATCAGGCGTTGCATGATAGTAGGCGGGCATCAACGTTCCTTTTGAGATTTTTCTTTGGTTTATCAGATTCAAGGAGGATTTTTTTAGATTCGCACTTCCTTTGCATGACCAATTGTCTGACGCAGCCAAACTAAAATCCGTACGCTAAGACACCGAGAGTAAAAATGACGCAATCGAGAAAGGATCGAAGGAAGGAGTATGTAGAAAAATTTATTTTATCAATCGCTTACGCATCGCCTGAAATTCGCGCTTCTGCTTTGGCGTTGACTTTGGATAGTGCATATCGAGCCCGATGAAGGTATCGAGAATAATGCGTGAGACAATTAATCTGGCGTTCTCTTTATCGTCAGCGGGAACGATATACCACGGTGATTCTGGCGTACTGGTGGCGCTCATGCATTCCTGATAGGCGTACATGTAGTCTTTCCAAAACTCACGTTCTTTCATATCCGCGTAGCTCAATTTCCAGTTTTTATCGGCAGCATCGATGCGTTGCAGAAATCGCTTACGTTGCTCTTCTTTCGATATATGGAGAAAGAGTTTGATAATACGCGTACCGTTAATGTGTAAATGCCGTTCAAGATCAGCAATAGATCGATATCTGTTTATCCAGATATTGTCAGACTTTGATTGCTGATCAATCAAACCCTCGCTATCAAGTATTTCCGGATGAACGCGGACAATCAATACCTCTTCGTAATAAGAACGATTAAAAATCCCTATACGGCCCCGTTCAGGGAGATTGCGCGTGGTACGCCATAAAAAATCATGTTGCAATTCAGCTTCACTGGGGTGTTGATAGCTAAACACCTGACAACCTTGAGGATTGATGCCAGACATCACATGTTTAATAACACCATCTTTACCTGCGGCATCCATCGCTTGAAAAATCAAAAGCACTGCGTGTTGATTACTCGCATACAACAACTGCTGCTGTGTACTTAACTCAGAGATGTGTTGTTTGAGAATGTCCTGATACTCTGCAATCGACTTATAGACAGGCGAACTTAAGGTAGCGCGCTTTTGTAAATCAATCTTTTCTCCTGGCAATACCTGAAATGCTTTCGAATTAATTTTGAGCATAGTGAACCCAGCTTTCAAGATCACGAAAGATGAAAAAAATTCCTGAGTAAGTGATCAATACGAACCATGCATGTCTGCTCATGAATTGTCTGTGCGCTCACGCACGAGGATATACGACATCATTGATCAGCGTACATCATGCTCAAATTAGCATTTTTCTGGTCTTATCTGAGTTGAGTAATCCATATTTACGTGCGAAGAGGACAATACCAACGGTATCTTTTTCGCCGATGATTTCCATGATCTTTGAGCGATGTGCGGCCACTGTCTTAGGGCTGAGCCCAAGCTCATAGGCAATCTGCTTATTTCCTTTTCTGTTGCCTATCATCGCTATGATCTGCATTTGTCTGGGCGTCAAAATCTGTGCTTGATGGGGTAATTTCAATGTTGGAAACTGAAAGCGTTTCAGCATTTTCATCGAAATATCGGGATTTAAATAAGTTTCTTTGTTTGCTACGGCTCTCAGCGCGGTTTCGAGTTCAGCTTTTGTGACCGTTTTCAGCAGATAAGCAGAAGCACCGGCTTGCAGCGCCTCTGACATCAATTCTTCAGAATCATCCATGGTCAAGACAACGATACCAAGATCTGGATAAGCATGTTTGAAATATTGAATCATCGAGATACCCGTCTGCATCCCAGTGTTGACATCGATGGTCATCACCGTTGGTAACGTTCTATCTAACAATGCAATTGCTTCTGATTGACTTGCAACTTCAGCCACAACGACAACACCATCCATCTGCTCTATCAGGCACCGAATACCAGCACGCATCAGTGTTTCATCATCGAGCAAAAGCACACTAATGGTCATGAAGAAACCGTCTTTTTTAAAGCCACCGGAGATAGTCGCCGCCCGCATTAACATAATCGGCACCGCTCCCTTATTCTGTACGTTATCGAACGATGAGGTAAGAAAAATCGAAAAATCCGCGATAGACAAGCTTGCTGGCCTATCGCAACAAGTAAAACCGCAAATAATCAGATTGCAGGTTTACCAGCTAAGAGACTTTTGGTGCGTTGATAAAAACCTAGCTCATTCATCGTAATCAGGCCTCGATTAGTAATGAATTTACTTTCTATCATATGCTGTTGCGTCACTGCCATCGCCGTTTGATTGCGCAAGGCAGCGACGTACCCTAGTACGGCCCACGGAAACGGATCATATTGACCAGATTGCCAGTTAGGCGTGTACAAATTCAGATAAGTCCACGCCTTGTCGTAATACGAAGACAACTCACTTAATCCAAATGCCTGCGGAAAAACCTGACAAGTTGTTCCCGCGTAGAACGCCGTGGTTGCTTGCGCATCGCCATCGCTAGTTTTAAATCCGGCATGCGCAGTGTCGTACAAGTAATTACTAATACCTCCGACAATACCTGTTGCCACCAGATCATAGTAATTCGCGTCTACAGGTTCCCCAAGATCACGTAACAAACCTGCAAAATCACGGAGACCACGATAGCTTTCGGCGTTATCCATCAAATATCCTAACGAATTCGATTGATTTCTTGGTGGCTGAAATGTTGCGGTCAGTCCATCCGATGGTTTTTCCATGACGGCGAGATTGCGGTAAGCAATATTTTTTAATGCGACTTCGTTCACTTTCCACCACGCCATATCCTGACTAACGCGCACATATTTGACTGCCAGCGATAAGAAGGTCGCCGCATAGGAATCGTCAGAATCAGATGGCACTAACACGAAATTATTTGTTCCAGGTACGAAGTTGACATCCATAATCGTGGAGTTAGCGGTCAGATTATGCAGATATAAATTCAGATACGATAAAACGTAAGTTTGCAAATCAGCAGGCGATAAGTACTGTACGATTGGCAACAAACCTAAATTACTGAAATACCAATTTATTCGGCCAGCTGGTGCTATCAAATAAGCATTGGCATACGGACCAGATGTGATCTGAAGATTTTTTATTTCCTGTACGACATTGATGCTCGGTGCTGCTTGAGATAAAGCAGGAGATGACTGAAAAAACAAGCCAGTCGAAACAACGATCGCGGCGACTGAAGAGGTAATTTTTCTAAATTGGAGCATGGTATTGAGTCCTAAGTGAGGAATGTGACGAATTCCTGAAGCGACACAATACAAATACGCAAGACCTGATTTGTTGCCGCAAGGAATGACTCAATATAAAAGCGAAGTGCATTCTCGATGTCAGGTAATTACTCAGAAGAAATGAGATAATTTCCTAACCGCAACTAAAGAAAATGAGTTATGGGGAAGGCGTTTTTGTTGTACAAAGATGTTGACGATCACCCAAAATCAAGCCACTTTTTAGAATAAATTTCATCCAAAATTGAGCCACGTGATTGAATGACCTGCTTAACAAATGAGCAGGGAGACCTGGAGTGATCACCGTGGGCATGTTAGCCCAAATAAGGCGGATGTATTTCCGCGACAAACTCTCGATGCGAGAAATTGCGAGACGAACGAATTTGTCTCGAAATACAATAAGCGACTGGCTCAAAAAAGAAGCAATGCAGGAGCCGAAGTACCCTCAGCGGCAAGGGTTCTAATGGAATAAGCAGTCGCTGTTAAACTACCGGTCCGACCAAATTTGTGATTCATATAATGATATGACGTGCTACGCAAGGTAATCAAGCGAATGCATTACCCAATCGCGAGAACTGATTGAAGAGATATATTTATCCTTGACCCAACACCTACCATTATTGCGGTGCATACTTATTGTGCCAGCATCGACCAGACCTCCCTATCGATGAATAAAGGCATCGATGGCTAAACGTTAGCTAGGCATTGGCACAGCAACGTTATCTGACTGTCCTTGTAAAATTTCCAGTATGCCTTTCCACTCTTTATAAACTGACTTAGGGTCACCTGCCTGACTTTGACGCACCACCACCTGACTATTGGCTAAATCCACGTAGTTGATTGGCTGGCGCTCATAACTAGCTCTTTCTGCCTGCGTTAACAGAATACATTCACCATTCGGCCCCACCTTTCCAAGAGGCATACCAGCAAATTGCAGATTGAATAGTTGAACGGGATCGATTTTTCCCTCAGCACACCACTGCTTTGCGATACCTTGCATTTGTGCTGGCGTCATATTAGTAAAGTTGTATAAGCTACTAGTTGTTGACGAACTACTTTGTGATGCAGCTAAGGCTTGCTGTGCAGATGGCGAGATGCTGACTGAATCCTGAGCAATCGTCTGTGCTACTGCGGTTGCGACATTGCTTGATCTATTCGCTTTTACACTAGGCGGGTAACTCGATGCGACTGACAAGCTTCCAATTTGTATGTTCATTATTACCTCCAGTCATTTGGGGAAAATAGATTTTGGAACACACTCAGGATTTCGAGGTGCTGCCATACCAATTTGCCTGTTGCAAATACCAAATGGGCTGCGATGCCATGTATTGCTGAATATTGGTATAAATATTCGCGGCGGAGAGCCCCTGCGCCTTTCCTTGTTCAAAAATTGCGTTTTTTTGCTGAAGCACCTGGCTTGCAAGTGCTGCAAATTTCGCGGTACTTTCAGCCGTCACTGGAAGACCATTTGCAGTGTAAGTCACTCCCGATAGCGTGCCGTTCGGTTCAAATTTTGACTTTGATATATCAACTAGTTCTCCATCTGACGTCGTTGCATTTTCATAGACATAATTGATTGCATTAGACTGATTAGGATTATTTTGCAAATTCGCAATAATTTGCTGTTGATAAAGAGGGAGTGACGCAGTATCTACAGTTGCTTGACTCGATAAGGTGACGACCGTGCTACTAGTTGAACCAACTAGGCTTTGTGTGTTCACGATATTGCTACTAGTTGCTTTTGAAGTTGATCCAGCGCCCCCGACACCCAAAAAGCTACTTGTCCTTAAGTTTGTGTTAGTTACTTGCATGTTAGACGTCCCTTAATTTCGTCACTCGCAAATTGTCACATACCGCAATGGCTTTGCTTTGAGAAAATCAAATCCAAACATCGTTTTTTGTTACGCTGTTGTATTGATGTTGGTACCGCTAGTCGCGTTTTTCTGATCGAGGTAGGCCAGTGCTTTATATAGGACAGAAAAAGGAATAATGCCATTTCTACCATTATTTGATGCTGGAATTGCTTTTTCCTGATTGATCAGATCGTTGATATATGACTTATCAACTTCGCCGCTCAAATAACCACTTGAACGATCAAACGCAATTTGCAACGCCAAATCATTGATTTGCATAACTCCAGTACTTGAAACCGGATTTAAACTCCCTGTCGCTGCTATAACCAAACCCTTATCCGCTGGCGTTAATTCATCGTCAATAACAAACGAGCTAGGTACGCCACCGACCCTATCGACTAATTTAGATGAGGTTACAGATGATGTAGATGACACATTAAAATTACTTGAAATTAACATGACGAACTCTCTCTATTATTTGTCGAAGTAAATCAATGTAAGCAGTTGCATTATTAAGGCGGCTTTAAGTCTGTATCGGCGTAGCCTGTAATTTCTGCAAAGCGTCTAAGGCATTCGTGAAAAATTTTGCGCTACTGGCATCACCTATCGCGTTTGCAGCATTCACTCCCTGCTGCAAAAGGGCAATGAAATTCGTCGGCTGCGTAGTCGCTTGGGGAGCTTGACCATCGTAATTCACCTTAGATAAGGCGGTTGGTATCATCGTGACCAACGCCGATGAGTCGTCAAATGACAATTTTCCCGACTTAATCAGTCCATTCATTGTCGATGCCATGTTTTCAGGCGATATATTGGTGAAGTCGTAGATGGCGTTTTGGCTAGAGACGCTATTTACTTGCGATGCACTAAACAGGGTTTGCGCTTGTGGAGAGATAGATACTGAGCTAGCAGAGCTGCTTTGAGGCTGGTTATCAACACTATTTTTGGTCTTTTGAGGCGTGACCGGTGAGTACGATGTTGCCGCAAGTAAATTTGCTACCCTGATATTCATGATCGCCCCAAAAAAATTGCACAAATAATACTCACTACAAAAATAATAGGCGAGATTTCAACTATGTCAATTGATAAAAAGAATAGGTAAACAGGCTATATTCGTGCTTTAGATTTTTCGTCTGACTATTCTATGGACCACAACACATTGAAGACGCTTCTGCGCAATCAGAGGTCAAACAATTTGATCTCACCTCAACCGAAACAGGATGCTAACGATCAATATCAATAGCTACATGTTGGCAACATTGGACCACTGATTTACATTTCAAAGCAGTAGTTCAGTGACATAGATAATCACAATAAACAAAAAATGATTTCTTTTGGCTGGCGCATATATGACTGGCAGTAAGGCTGGAATCAAAGCATGAATATAGCCTGTTTACCTATT